>SKVS01000283.1 GCA_007129335.1 Spirochaetaceae bacterium | reverse complement strand
TTTCTGGTCAGGATTTTTGTCCCCATCACAATTCCCAAAAAGAGTTGAGCGATTGCCGGCAGGAAAGCGAGGGCTTAGCAACCGAAGTTCTGAAAGAAATACCCCGTTTGCGGAAAATGATACAGAAAGACGTTGAAGCAGCGTTTCAGGGTGATCCGGCAAGCCAGAGCAGAGAGGAGGTTATTCTCAGTTATCCCGGTGTTGAGGCCATTATTATTCACCGGGTAGCCCACGAACTCTGGATTCGGCAAGTGCCCCTCATTCCCCGCATGATGAGCGAAATTATCCATGGGAAAACCGGTATAGATATTCATCCCGGAGCAACCATTGGTGAGTATTTTTTCATTGACCATGCAACCGGAGTGGTAATAGGGGAAACCACCATCATCGGCAACCACGTAAAGATATACCAGGGAGTAACCCTTGGAGCCCTGTCGGTTGCCAAGGACAAGGCAAACACCAAACGGCACCCCACCATAGAAGACCGGGTTACCATTTATGCAGGGGCAACAATTCTCGGAGGAAAGACCACCATTGGGGCAGACTCAATTATTGGGGGAAATGTGTGGATTACCAACTCGGTACCAGCGGGCAGCAAAATCTATAACAAAAGCACCGACTACATTACCCTGAACAATTTTGAGGAAGCTGAGGGAAATTATGTTATTTAACCCTTTTGGGGGAAGGCTCACTTACTGGCAAATACAGCCAGCCATGTCGGTTAGGTTTTTTCCATGGAGATAGTCGCAGAACTTTTTGTCATCCTTCAAGAAATGCTGCTGGAGAATAGCACCGTGGAGAAATCCGTATAAATCTCCCAAGGAAATAACCTCAGCCTCGTATCGGGCCAGAAAACGAGCGGTACGCACCAGGAGGTCCTGATGCAGGTTATGGTGTACCTGCTTTTCTGGATACCCGCAGGCCTCCATAACACTTTCTTCGAAGGCAAAATGTTCTTCCAAGCCTGTGTACAAGGATCGGAGTTTTTTTATAATAAGAGATTGGTCCCGGTTTTGAAGGTGGAGGTTAATTATTTCACCAGCCATAAGAAAGAGTTGCTCGTGTTGTTTATCAATTGCATGATGATTGACCCGGTATTCATCCTTAAACTTGAGGTCAACAGAGAAAACAGGACTGGCCACTACACCGCTCCTAGTACCATTTTTTTTACTTTATGAAATAAGAACCGAACAAAACCAGAGATTTTGCACGTTCAAAAAACAATTACTTCCACCATACGTTACAATGGGGCTGCTGTCTATACTTAGTTGGCCCGAAACTCAACCGAAATAAAACTTTCACTGAACTGAGGAATGTCCTTTAACCAGTCCAGGAACTTTTGAGCTTCGGCCCTCTGGGTATAAGGTCCATACCGCAGACGGAAATAAGTGGTGTTGTTCACCATGGTGGTAGTTACCCGGCCCCCGAGGCCGTAGGCATAAAACTCTTCTTGAACCTGCTCCACCCGATCCCTGCTGGGACTGGAAATTACCTGGATCCAGTACTCCTGTACTGTTGGGGTATGGGGAGCTGAAACCCTGGCGGGGGTAGCCTGGGCAGGTGGCTGGGTTTTCGGGGCAGCAGTGGGAGTGGGTGAACTCGGCCGGGCAGATTCGGGGGTACCCGCAGAACCGGCAGGGGGTGTTTGTACCCCAGGCTGGGTTCTTGAAGGAACAGATTGAGCTGCCGGGGCGGCAAGAACATGCTGGCTTCGGTTTTCTACATGAACCGTACTGGTAGAAGTTGTCATTACACCCTGAGCCTCGGACACAGAATGGGTCATAGGCAAGCGCCGTCCCAGGGGATCATCGATATGGTAGGCATCGCTGAGAATTCCAAACACTATTTCCACGTCCCCGGACACCAGCGCAGGGTCTTCCGGTTGCTTTGCATCGGGTAAGGATTCTGCCAAATCTCCAGAAAGAGCCTCTGGAATGGTTTCAGAAAGAGATGTGCCCTGGAAAAATCGGCTTATATCCCCTGCAGAGAGTACCCGGTCGGTTTGTTGATAGGGATAAAAAAGCCATGTTGCTGCCCCAAAAAAGGAGGCGAGCACCAGAGTGACTGTTAGTATGATGATGAAACTGCGTTTTTGTTCCATAACTCCCTTACCACCGCATCGTAAGCGTTACCGAAGGGTTAATTCCCGACTCCCTGGTTATTTTCCAAGGCAGTTCGAATAAGGTTTACCAGTTTCCTGCGTAAAAACCATTTTCCTCCCCAGTTCGATACTCTTCGAATATCGGCATACCTGCGGGGAAGTTGAGTAAGGATTGATTTCTGATGGGAAATTCTTCTATATGCACTGGCGATGCTCAAAGCATCCCGTTTCATGGCCCGAAACAGGCGAAACAGAACCGGGGCATCGACAAACCAGATCCCATGACAATGGCGGTGTAAACCCATTTTGTGGAGTATGGCAGCATTCAAAATTACCAGCTCTCCGGTAAAGGATGCAATCAGAGACTCCACCCGGGCAATCATTGCCGGATGGACAATGGCCTCAAGATCTGCAAGCCCAGCGGGATTCTGAAAAACTATTGACCCCAGGATTTTCCGGTCAATGGTATGATCCCTGTCGGTAAGTATTTCCTTCCCGAACCGTTGTACTACCGCGTCTTTTTGATTTTCCAGCGCCTCATGTCCCAAATGGTCTACCTCTATGTGAAGGACCTGCTGGGGATCCAGTGAGTCAGCCAGGAGCTTCCCCAGAGTAGATTTTCCACTGCAGTAGGTACCGGTAATACCCAGGACATAGGGTCGACTGGAAAGGCTCAATGCATATCCCCCCACCGTTGTCCCGATTCAACCGACACCTTGAGGGGAACATTCAGTTTTACCGCATTTCCCATTACCTGACGCACCAAATCCTGAACCTGATCAACCTCGTTATTCGGACATTCCAGAATGATTTCATCGTGTACCTGAAGAATCATGCGGCTTTCCAGCTGCCTTGAACATAGTTCCTGATGGAGCTTAACCATGGCAATTTTCACAATATCCGCAGCACTTCCCTGAATAGGAGTGTTTACAGCAATACGTTCAGCCGCAGCCCGTTCGGTTTTGTTGGAGGTATAAATTTCCGGAATCCTGCGGAACCTTCCCGCAAGGGTAAACACTCCCCCAAACCTTTCGGCTTGTTTGGCTTGATCCCCGAGAAAACGATTAATTCCCGTGTAGGTACGAAAATACCGCTCTATGAAAGAACTGGCATCGTGACGGGAAATGCCCAGCTCCCTGCTCAAGCGAAAAGCACTCATGCCATACATAACCCCAAAGTTAATGGTTTTGGCTATTCTTCTCTGTTCAGGACTTACCTGGTCGGCAGGAACTCCGAAAATGAGACTACCGGTTGCCCGGTGAACATCGACTCCCGTTTCGAACGCTTCAATGAGTCCCTGATCACCGGCAAAATGGGCCAGGACAACAAGTTCAATTTGACTGTAATCAGCTGAGACAAAGGTATAACCCGGGGAAGAACTGAAGGCCATGCGGATTTTCCTGCCCTCCTCGTCCTTTATAGGTATATTTTGGAGATTGGGATCCCTGCTGGACATACGGCCGGTTGCGGTTCCATGCTGCTGGAACGTGGTATGAATCCGTTTAGTTCGGGGATTTACCAGCTGGGGAAGAGTATCCACATAGGTACTCTTGAGCTTCGACAGCCCCCGGTACTGGAGTATTTTTTGGGGAACAGGAACCTCAGAAGCCAACTCTTCGAGGACGCTTGTATCGGTGCTGTAACCGGTTTTGGTCTTTTTGGTTGGGGTGAGCTTTCGTTC
>SKVS01000194.1 GCA_007129335.1 Spirochaetaceae bacterium | reverse complement strand
GTATGCACCAGATGAATCCGTACACCCATACTCTGGAATCCCCTGCGAATCCAGTCAGCTTCCTGGACATACCGTTCCTTGAGCTTGACTCCCGATTTAATCAGGGTAAGGGTCCAAGTGGCATCCTTTTCCAGCTTCAGGGAGTGGGCCGAATAGAATTTCCGGTCTACTAAGATTCCAGGATGGACAATACCCCGGGAGAGTTTTTCTTTCTCTGGGGCTGAGGAAAACCATTGCCGGGTTTCCCGGTCCCAGCTCCCCAGGCTGAGTTGTTCCGGCGTATAAATTCCAGGGAAAAGCTCTAGAGCCAGGTCGTGGAATTTTCTCCCCTGACTAACCTGGTGCATACCTGGGAGATCCCATGCTTCATCGTGGGCAAGTTCCGGAGGTAATTGTTCGGAAGGAAGTGCTCCATAGGTTTGAACCCGCTTGGCGATGCGGTGACGTAATTGATGAATACACCGCATGCCAATTTGAAGGTCAGAAAAACAGAAAATTGTTTCTATCAGATAGAACCACCAAAAATCAGTTCATAGGAATCCTTGGCTATTTGCAACTCCTCGTTGGTGGGCACTACCATAATGGTTACAGGAGAATAATCGTGGGAAATAATTCCCGCATCGAATCGATTGGTCTGGTTTTTCTCATAATCCATAACAATCCCCAGGTTCTCCAGGCGTCGGCAAATTCTTTCTCTCATGTCAATATCCCGCTCACCTACACCACCGGTAAAAATGAGGGCATCGACCTTTACAAGGTCAGCCATATAGGCTCCAATATACCGCCGAACCCGGTGAGCAAACACCTCCATTGCCATTTCTGCCCGCTGGTTACCCTGCTCTATAGCAGTATTCAAATCCCGCATGTCATTGGACACACCAGAAATACCCAGAAGGCCGGACTTTTTATTCAACATGCTATTCAGTTCTTCGGGAGAATAACCTCGCTCCAAAAGAAAGAAAATAATTGCCGGGTCCAGGTCTCCTGACCGGGTTCCCATGAGCAGTCCTTCCAGAGGGGTAAATCCCATGGATGTATCTATAGACTTGCCCTGGGCAATAGCGGTAATGGAAGCCCCATTTCCTAAATGAGCAGATATGACATTGGTGTTTTCGGGAGATCGTTTAAGCATCCGCAGGGCCTCGGCTGATACGTACCGGTGGCTCGTTCCATGAAAACCGTATTTTCTTATTCGGTATTTTTCGTACAATTCATAGGGTATTCCATACAGGTATGCAGAAGGCTGTATGGTCTGATGAAAGGCAGTATCAAAAACTGCTACCTGGGGCACTCCCGGCAGGGCATTCATCAGCTCGCGTATTCCAGTAAGATTGGCCGGGTTGTGCAAGGGCGCAAGCTCAATGTTTTCCTCAATTGCCTTGAGCACTTTTTCATCAATAATAACCGACTCGGAATAGGCTTCTCCCCCATGAACTACCCGGTGTCCAACCCCCACAATATCCTGGAGCGTGGTAAGAACACCGTGTTTAGGATCCACAACGGCTTTTTGCACCAAGTCAATAGCAACAGCATGGTCAGGAATTGGAATTTCCAGCTCGAATTTACCCCCATCGTATTTGTGGGTAATTTTACCCTGGGTCAAACCAATTCGTTCAACGGTACCCTTCCCCAGGGTGTTTCCATCGGGCATTTGGAATACTTCGTATTTCAACGAAGAACTACCACAATTCACAACTAAAATCGCTTGTACATCGCGTGAGACTTTCCTCCAGAATATGCTTTTCTTTTTAAGTAGGGGTTCTACCGGTTAGATTACTGCTTTTTTTCGGTATTTCCCTTGAATGATTGATCGCGACATTGTATACCCCCATACTTTGTCTGTACAGTAGTTTCCATATGCCGGCTCATTATTCCCACACTTTGTTTACCATAAATTGTTTCAATGACCTTGGTCAACAAATAAATACCAGAAATTTCTCATGGTTATGTCGGGGTTCTCAGGGGCCCGATATATTTTACCATAACCAGAGGACCAAACCCAGCGGTATTGCCATGGGCAGCCTGATCCATCGCAGATCCTTGGGATCCCTCTGTGCCAATATGCTTGGAGATTGCTGGTCAAAGGGCTATTCGACTGAACATCCTCTGGTGATCTACTCATTCGGTTTCATTACCCATGGCATCCTGGATCGCCATTTTCACCCTTTCATAAACTACTTTTCCGGCTGGTACGATCATAGCAAGCCCCATACCAAGGCTTTTCGCTATAACCACTCGTTTTACGAAAGAATACTCGATGTTCTTCTCTACAAAGAGTTTCTCAACCAGAAATGGATGACTGACCTGGTCCTCACTCCGCCCGGATCGAGGGCTCAGAATTTTGCTGAATATTTTACCATAGCACCCCATGATCGGGATGTCCTGGTTCCATTTCTGACACAATCAATTTTCAAGACCTATGAAAAAACCCAAACCGATACCAAGATGTCCCAGCGAATTACCCATGCCTTGGCTGATTCATCAGGGTTCTACCAGTATTGTGATAAAGCAGTATCGAAGCGAGTTGACCAAATAATTGAAAACACTCCTGCACCCATTCAAAATCTGAAATGGACCGGTTTACTTCACCCGACTTTTTTACCTTCTGACATGGATTTTCTCAATACTTCCCACCAAACCTGGCAGGATCCCTGCGGTTTTGGGGAATGGATACAGTCTTCGGTATTGGATCTTTGGAATCAAGCCCTCAGGGAGTCTTGCAGCATTATTGCCTGGATAACTACCCAGTGGAACACCAAGAATACAGATTGGCTGGGTGGGGTTTCCCAAATAATCGGCAACTCTGATCTGCGAAATACCCGGCCTTCAGATAAACTCTGTACCCTAGAATACTGCGAACCGAAAGATCTGTTCCAGGTACTGAAAGTGCTGGATGAAGGAACCATCCCCCCGGACTGGGTAAGAATCTTTCCCTAGGAGACAGAGGTAAACAACCCGGATCATTACCACATCCAAGCTACCGGGAAGATTGTTCAGATTTATCGCCGCTTAAAGGTCTCGGCCCACATATCTCCCAGGATATTCAACAAAAGTACGGTAAAACCCAGACTCATCCCCGGAGCCAGAGCCAGATGCCATGCGCTGAACAGATAATCCCTGGCCTCCTGAAGCATAAGCCCCCAACTGGCCTGAGGTGGTTGAGCGCCAATCCCCAAGAAACTCAAGGATGCTTCCAGGCTTATAGCCAAAGAGAATAAACTGGTACCCTGAATCAGCAGGGATGGAACCACCTGGGGAAGAATGTGGAACACGACCGATCGAATAGGACCGGTACCCAAGACCAGTCCTGCATGAACCCACCCCTCTTCCCTGGCCCTGAGGACCTCGCCCAGCACAACCCGGAAAATAAGCGGCGTAAAAACAATACCCAGACTCAAAACCACCTGATTCTGTCCTGGTCCCAGGGCCGCAATAAGCGTAAGGGACAGGAGCACCGTGGGTATTGCCAGGACTGAGTCATTTAACAAAGCAATAAGGGCCTTTACCCTCTTGGGAGAAAGTCCCCCAAGGAGTCCAAGTACAGTACCGAGCACGAGGGAAAGGGAAATAGAACCTAGCCCAACCTGAAAAGCCGCCCTGTTCCCGTATAAGAGTCTGGTCAGAACATCCCTTCCGAGACTATCGGTTCCCAAAAGATGCCCCTGGGTGAATGCAGGGGCAAATCTCAGTTCCAGATTCTGAAGATTAGGGTCAAATGGAAGAAAAAAGGGCAAAAAAGCACCCAGGAGAAACCAGGCGGTCAATAGTCCCCCGATTAAAAAGGGACGTC
>SKVS01000191.1 GCA_007129335.1 Spirochaetaceae bacterium | reverse complement strand
TCCGGTGAAAGTGTCGCCTCATGTACCTCCCACCCGAAAAAGATTACTTCTCCAAGTAAATTTACCCCCACATAATCCCCGAAGTACAGAATGGGATCCTTGCAAGCGTTTATAATAACAATGAGGAAAAAAATACTGAAAAGGAAGATCAACTTCTTCATATACATATCTATCGGAAAGTATATCACTTGAACCTACGGGAAAAAATACTTACTGGTGCGAATTTTGGCCCAAGCCAAATTCTGACAGTTTCTACTCTGGTACTCTATGAAAACCCCATGAAAAACCATTTGAAAACCACACTTTCTAGCAGTTTTCGTCTATGAATTTTGATATTTTCCATACAAGGCCAATATTCGCACCACTAGAAAAAAACAGGGCCGCCTCCCTCAAAGCTTCAAGGAGGAAACGAAGTGAAATCCTAAGAATTCGTTCCTCTGAAGGAAGCAGCCCGTTTTATAACATTTCACAAACGTGCAATCTTCACCACATCTGCTCCATGGGTCTCGGTCTTAACCCTCTTCCAGATTTTCTTCAAATTCCCATGGGCATCCACCAGAAAACTCGACCGAATAACCCCTTGAACAATTTTCCCGTACATATTCTTTTCGCCCCAGGCTCCGTATGTCCTCATTACCGCCTTATCGGGATCAGAAAGGAGCTGGAAGGGCAGGTCATATTTCTCCCGAAATTTTTGGTGACTTTTTGCATCATCGGGACTAATTCCCAATACATCTACACCAAGCCCGCTGAGGTCTGACCAACTGTCTCTCAGACTGCAGGCTTCCTTTGTGCACCCCGGGGTATCGTCCTGGGGATAAAAGTATACCAATACCTCTTTTCCTCTGTAGTCTGATAGGCTTACGGGAGTTCCGTCCTGGTTCATTAAGGTAAAGTCCGGGGCCTTCTGTCCCTCTTTAAGTTCAATAGATGGCATTTGCGAATTCTCCTGTTATTCTTTTCAGGTTGCTGTTCATCGGTGTATTCAGAAGGTACTAGTTTCCCGAAGAAAAGTGGAGAAAAATTATCGGTTATTTCTGGTAAATCGAAGCTTGTGGTAATCTCTGAGGTTACCCCTTCACATACCTTATGTTCCTATTGTGGGACTATGTCCTTCGATACTAAAATGCCCGGATCGGTCGGACCAGTACTTCCCTGCTTTTCATAGAAGCGATTGGACCTGCGGTTGCAAAGTTTTGGGAAAATGCCCGTTCATCATTCGATTCGGTTGAACTCCAGTAATTACTCCTGGCCAATTCGCCAAGACCTCGGCGGAACAGTTGGTTGTACATCAGGTTCAGTTCACCTTGGGACGGAATAAACCAGTCAGAGAAGCCGGAAATTTCCAGTGTAGAAATCAGAACCGCCAGTGCACCTTCGGGGTCCGCCTCCAGGATTTTTCGGGTATTCTCTAAACCCATACCAACATCCCTGCCGCTTGCACCCGAAAGGGTACCCACAGTGCCCCAATCTGACTCGGGATCCTCATTTGAACTGTGCCAATCCGCTGGGGCTGCTTCTAAATAAGTCCAGTCAAAATCACCGGAAGAATCAACATAAAAGATAATTCCTCCTGCGGGCCCTGTGTCCCCAACAGCATAAGAAACTTCAGGTTCTTCTGGTTCGGCAGGGTCATAGGAGCTTGGCGTGTCTGTTACGCAACCCAGCAGGACCGCGCCAATAAGAATAAAAATCCCGGGGATTTTCCATTTTTTCAGTTCTGGTATATGCTTCATAAACACCTCCACCTACGATCCTAATAGAAATTCCTGGAAAGGGCAAATTTTCAGGGCAAACGCATATGGAAATCAGGCCGATCCCATGGGGATTGTATTCTTCACCAGAACTGGGTTCATAACCCTGGAGTACTTCAGTTCAGAGGTCTATTTATGAAAAAACTTCCCCAGGGCTTCTTCTGCTGCCTTTTTTGCCTGGTCAAAGGATTTTTCCAGATTCTCCCCGGCTGTAGACAATGCCTGGGCAAGAGGGTCCTTGCTCCGTTTCAGTTCGTCCCTGTACTCTTGCTGGGCCCGTTGGAAATCCTGGGTCCAGGCAGTAAAATCCGGACCCTTGGGACCGCTTTGCCTGCCTTCAGAACGCTTTTCGTAATCCCCCTTCAGGATTGCCTGATAGCTGCCTCCCTCGACCCAGGTCTTCAGCTCGGTAAGGCGAATGACCGGAAAGGGGTGGGTTTGACCCAGAAGGTTCAATACCTTGTGCAAGCTGTTAATCATGGTTCCATCAGCCTGATCGTAATCCGCAGCCTGCTGGAAAAAGTCATCCATATTCATTTGTCCAATGTCCGAACCTCCGGCGAGTTTCATGAGCACCCGGTAGTTTACCTGGGGATTCTGGGTCACCAGTACCCCGGCCCGGTCGGCAGACAGTTCGCTCTTCCGATCCCACTCCCGCAGGGCAACCACAATAGCCATAAGGGCTGCCTGGCCTATAGGAATATTTAAGAGAATGGAAGATGCATTGACCAGCAGCCACAGCAGGGTTTTGTACAACACGTGGCCGCTTGCAATGTGGCCCAGTTCGTGGGCAATGACAGCCAGCAGTTCATCGTCATCCATGGTCTGCACCAGAGCTGAATTCAGGGTAATGAAGGGCTTGTCTACTCCGACTGCCCCGGCATTCAGCATGGGATTCTGGGTTACATAGACCTCGGGTACGGGAAGAACATCCAGAATATCGCATGCCCGGTCTACCAGTTTCTGAACCCGGGGAAACTGGGTTGGGCTAACCCGAACAGCGCTGCTCAAAAACAGCAGGCGTAACGAAGCTTCGCCGGTAAATCCTACAAAAAACCGAACAACGTCGTTTATGCCTGGTACCGACTGAAGGGCGGTAAGGGCTGCCCGATCGGCCGGATGCTCCCAGGCGCGGGGCGAAATATTCAACAGGGGTGTAGCTGATTGCTTCTTTTCTTGTTCCATGGGATGAGTGTACCATGCCTTTTGGTTCAGGGCCCAGTTTTTTTCCTGGAAACCTTGTTACTCCGGTCACAGTGGGGTAGTTTATACCCATATGACTTTGAAACAAACCTTCATTACAATGTTAGTATTCCTGGTGATTCTTGGAGGCTGTTCGGCAACCCAACAGGTAGGCTTAACCCTGGGGTCATCAGCAGAAATGAGGGTTTCCCTGACCCTCGAACCTTTTTTTGAACAGTATCTTTGGGATCTTGGCAGCCAGGCCAGGGAGCAGGAAAGCCTGTTTGATCTGCCTCGAATCTCCCGGGCTCTTGAGGATCTTGGGCTGGAGATCCTCTCTATTGGAACCACCGGAACCCGCTCACTGGACCTCCATCTTGTGGTACCGAATCCCCAGGAAATAGCCCGAACCAAGCTCGATTCTCCGGATTTCCTCACCTGGACCACCGGTACCCAGCCTGCCAAACTCACCATTACCCTGAATCAGGCAATTATTAGAAAACTTATTGGAACCACCTCCCTGGTTCAACAGGAGGGCCTATCGTACCTCATGCCGGCTCCGGGATCTTCGGCCCAGGATTATCTCGATGACCTTGTGTGGATGCTCGAAGATTATGAATCTCCCCCGATTCTGGCAGCAATTCTCCGGGAATCGGGAGTACGCCTGCAAATCCAAACCCCTAGGGATATCATACAGCTCTCCGGCCCGGGTACCACCAGAATCGGTCCCCGGGTAGGGGAAATCCGTATTGGTATGATCGATATTCTTACCCTGAACGGTTCCCGTACCTACGTCGTGGAGTACTGAATATGCACGGTCCCGGTCCCTTTCAGATTCTTACCTGCGGCTCGGGACATATAGGGAAACCCGTTCTTCATCGGTTTGCCCAATTGGGGGCCCAACTGCCTCCCCGGGGCCTTCCCCATCCAGGATCGCCTGCCTTCCTGCAGCAGGTCAGTGACTTGCTGCGGAGTTTTTCCGGACCTGCCCTGGTTCTCTTATTCCCCGACGCTCTGGACGGGGCAAAAATTCTCGAGCAGTATTTCCTCCTGGAACCGGGCCTTTTGTGGTTTCCTGTCATAACCCACCCTTCTCAGGCCGAAGCTCTTGTTCGCCAGTTGACCCGATCTTCAATTCTGGGTGCTGAACTGAATACCTATGCTGCAGAATTTGCCACCATTTTCCACGGAGGTATGGTACTGCGCATGCTGCTGGATTCTGCAGGGAATATCCGCCGTACCAATAACCGGGCCCGGGAGGTTCTGGGATACCACGTTGAGCCTGGGCAGGATTTTACCGCTTTGGAGGATTACCCTCCAGGTGTGCTGAATGATCTTTTGGATCGGGCTAAGGTGCTGGGAACCCTTTCGACTCAGGTGGATATTCGGGTTTTCGATCGGAGTCTGAGTTTTTACTCCCTGGTTGAGTTTGTGGAAACCGATAAGGAATTAGAGGATGAAGGTTACTTTCTGGTAGAAATGGAAGACGTTTCTCAGCGCTTATCCCGGGAGAAGTGGCAACATCGACGCCTCGAGCAGGAAGGAACCCTGGCCACCATTGGGCAGCGGCTCATTTCCTATTTTCCTTCGGTACCAACAATTCTCGCCCGAACCCTGGAGGACCTTGCTTCCATGGTGCAGGCAAGCCGGATGACCCTGGGCTCTCTGCCCATTGAAGCTGCCCGGGTGCTGGATCCTCTCTTTCAGGATCCGGCTGTTAACTTCGATTTTTTTCCCAGAATTCGGCCAACCAAGGTTTCTCCCTGGGATGAGCAGCTCATTCTTACCCTGTGTACCCAAAATCCCCAGGGCTTTTCCCCGGTGTTTTTTCCCAATGGAGACACAGGGCCCCAGGTCCGGGCGGCCATTCCCCTTACGGTTGCTACACAGGTATTAGGGTACGTTGCGGTTCAGGCTCCCAGGGATTGTCTGGAAGGCGATGGGGGAATGGGGCTGTGTGCCGGGGTAAGAATGGTGGGACAGTTTTTAACCAGATTGAAATTATAGACAGGCTCCCGGAGCTAACCCACCCGAGGTCAGGGTGTATGTACCATGGCAGTTACACGGTTTTTTACAAGCTTCTGTACACTCTTTAAGCAGCAAACAAGTAAGCAGCTAAAAAAAGGATTCGGGAAGCTTGACCCGCCACCTTCCCTCTTCCTGTACCAGGTGAATATTCTCAATTCGACCCTGTCTCCGGACGGGTATAACTACTTCCAGTTCTCCGCTTCTTACCAGAGAGCCTGCCAGTTCCACCGAGCCTTCGGGTAGGTCCAGGACCTGGCCGGTTACCCGTTGAACCTCGGCCATTTGACCCACCAGATCCAGAAATGCCCGGGTGTGGGGCTCTGCCAGCTCTCCAGCCTTTGCATATTCCTGCCGTTCTAAGGCTGCGAAAAATGCCTGCAATACCTCTTCGGGGGTTTGGGGTTCGGAGCTGCAGCCTGGAAGCACCAGGATCGCCGTAAGAATCAATCCAATGAACATTCTCATAGTATGGAGTATGGTCATTCCTGGGCCTGTTGATCAAGGTTATTCAAGTGGGCTTCTATGGCGGCCAGTCCTGTTCCTATGACCATCCGTTGCTGCCATTTATCCCGAATGCGGATCCGCTTGGCCATTGCCTGGCTCATGGATTTTGGTCCGTACAATCGTATGGCCTTTTGAATGGGGGTTTCCAGTTCCTGTCCCAGCTCAGCCAGGGGGCCGGTAAGGAATATCATTTCCGGTGAGAACAGGAGCATCAGGTTAGTAGCCAACAGGCCAATTTTCTCACCGATCATTTCTCCTATTGCCAGAGCCTTGGGGTGTTTCTCCGATACGAGTGCAGCAAGCAGGGGGTAGCAGGACTTTTCGTTTTCCTGCCTGCCCTTGCTCAGGGGTTTCAGTTGTTCCCAGAGGGCTTCCTGGCTAATATAGGCTTCGAAGCTCCCGTCTGCCGTTCCCTTGTGACTTCTTCCCTGGGGTACCAGAATATACTGCCCGGCTTCTCCTGCAAGATCATCGAATCCCTGATAGGGTTTCCCGTCAATAACAATTCCCATTCCCACTCCTTCGTCAATGAACAGGGTAAGGAAATGGTCCATGTGCTTAGCCTCACCGGCGAATCGTTCGCCCATTCCCAGGGCGTGGGAATCGTTAATGACTATGGATGGCACATGGAGGTCTTCTTCCAGCTCTGCTCCCAAATCAACACCCACCAGGTAGGGTAGGTTATGGGAATACACAATGGTATTGCTGCCCAATTCAACCCGACCGGAGACGCTCAAGCCTATTGCCAGCAGGGGGGTCGAATTGGTATCCCGAATAGTTTTCAGGGTGGGTATAATTTGTCCGGCAATTGGTCTGTCAGGATCGAGTTGAATGGTCCACTTCTGTTCATCCAGTTCCAGGTCGAAGTCAAGTTTTCTCAGTTCCAGCTCGGTTCCCCGCAGGATCCCCCCAATAGTGTACCCATAGTTTTTATTGGGAGTAATAGTGGTTTTCCTCCTGGGGCGTTTTCCCGGTTCGGGGGGACTGAGTTTATTGGTCTGGTACTGTTGAGCAGATAGTTCGTGGAAAATTCCCTGGTTTAGCAGGGGTTTTAAGGTTTGGGTAACCCCTGCGGGAGATAAATCCAGCACCTGGCTCAGCTCCTGGTTGGACAGGGGGCCCAGGCGAATAAGTTCCCGGTAAATGCCGGCTGTTCTTCGAAACATAGGTAATTCTACCCCGGGCAGAAGAAAATCACAATACAATAATTTTTACTGAGTAAAAATAGCTTGCATAATTATTCCACCGGGTATACAGTAGGAATACAGGAGAAAGGGAAAAATAATGGAAAAGCATGCGATTACCACCCGAGGGTGCAACGCCTTAATCGGACAATCGGGAGGACCCACCTCGGTCATTAATTCTTCTCTGGCAGGAGTTATTCAGGCTGTTGCCCGGAGCAAAACCATAGAAACCCTCTTTGGCATGAATTTTGGTATTGAAGGATTCATGGACCGGAGACTGTTCAACTTATCGGCCCAACCAGCTTCGGTTATACAAGGTCTTCGCCAAACCCCGGGGTCTGCCCTGGGTTCAAGCCGTCACAAGGTTCAGGATGGTGATCTGCCTCTCATCCTGACGATCCTGAAGGCGTTCAATATCGGCTACTTCTTCCTCATCGGGGGAAACGATACCATGGACACCATTCACCGGATTCAGACCTACTGTAATGAACAGGGCTACGATTTGATTGGCGTGGGAATTCCCAAGACTGTGGATAATGATTTATTCGGTACCCACCACACACCGGGATTCGCCAGCGCGGCCCGGTCGAATATACTGAATGTAAAGCAGGCTGGGGTCCTGGCCCGGGATATGCAGCGGGTAGACCAGTTCGTTATCTATCAAACCATCGGAAGGGATGCAGGCTGGCTTGCTGCCTCTACAGCACTGGCCAAGGAGCGGGAGGAGGATGCTCCCCATCTTATTTACACCCCCGAACGGGTTTTCCACCCCGATCAGTTCCTGGAAGATGCAAAACGGGTTCAGGAGAAATATGGCTGGGTTTCACTAGTTTGTGGTGAGGGATTAAAATACGCCGATGGAACACCGGTCAGTGCGAGCCGGACAACCGACCGGTTCAATAATACCGAATTCGGTGCTATGGGGGGGAGCTCTGTTGCAATGCAGCTTCACAAAATGCTGGTAGATGCTTTTGGATGGCGGGGTGAATTCCAAATTACCGAAAGCCTTATTATGAGTGCCTTTGACCGGGCAGAACCGAATGACCTGGAAGAAGCCTTCCAATGCGGCGTTCAGGCCGTTGCCCTGGCGGATAAAGGTATTGGAGGTGTCATGGTTACCCTCGATGGAAGGGGTGGATTTGGAACCTCAGCCCTGAAAGATGTTGCCGGCGAGGCAAAACCCATGCCACCCTCGTATTTGAACGAGCGGGGTAATTTTCCTTCTGCGGAATTCCTGGATTATTGCCGGCCCCTCATTGGACCCTTGCCTACCTTTACCAGGCTCGAACCGCTCTTTGCTGATTCCCCATTCCCCGGTGACACAGATCCGGGAGACCGGGTTGCCGGATAATCAATAAAACAAAAAGGATGCTGAGGTATGGAAGACTTGAATTTTCCGAAAAACATTGTGGTTTTTGCTGCCCACCCGGATGATACGGAAATATTTGTTGCCGGAACCCTGAAACTCCTGGGCGATGCGGGTTGGAACATAACCATTTGTACCCTTACTGCCGGGGGAATGGGAGGCATTGGCACAACAGAAGAACAAACCATTGAACTGAGGAAGCAGGAAGCAGCCAGGGCTGCGAAGCTGCTCAATGCCCGGTACTATTGTCTGGATGGAAGGGATGGATTTCTCTACGATACCCCGGAGCTCCGGTTGGCTGTTCAGGATATTATTCGAAAGGAGCGGGCAGGGGTGGTCATAACCCATCTCCCCATGGACTACCATGCGGACCATAGGGCTACTGCATCCATAGTCGATGCAGCTGCAATGACAGCCAGCCTTCCCAATGTTCCCAGCGCTCATCCTCCCCTGGAGGTTACCCCCTTGTTCTATCATAGCGCTCCCCTGGGTTTGAGTGATCCCCTGGGAAATCCCATTGCCCGTCCTCATTTTTATGTGGACATAAGCTCCGTAGAAGACATTAAAATGGAAATGCTTGCATGCCATCAGAGCCAACGGGATCTCATGAGAATCATGCATAAAATGGATGACTTTTTTGGTGCTATGAAACAGCAGGACATTGCCTGGGGCAAGGAAGCGGGAGTTCCCTACGCCGAAGCGTATTGGCAGCATTTGGGTGGGGGATTTCAAAAAATTCCCCTTCTGCAACAGGAACTCAAATCGTATATACTGCAATAGCTTTCTTTTACGAAAGCGGAACAATCAAGAAACAAAGGATAACACCATGAACAACAACACACCCTACAGCAATTACAGTCTTTGCAATGAAATGCTTGAGACACCCGATGTCATGACCCGGTTTGACCTGAACCGGGCCTGGAGCTGGGCTGAACAAGTGGCAGCGGCTTTTTCAACCGGAGCATACGATAGAATCCTCCTGACAGGTGAGGGATCGAGCAGAATTTTTCCCGCAAAGGGAGCACTGTACACCAATAATGCAGGCAAGTCGGGACTTTCTCCCAAGCCTCTGTTCACCGAAGGCTGTACCCAGGCTCTGGATTACGATTTATCGAGAACCCTGATTATTGGGGCCAGCAATTCGGGTAAAACCAAGGAACTCATTCGTCTGTTCCAAAAATTGAACAAGGAAGGCCATGCCGGGTTGTTCGGCATAACCGCCCACAAGGGAACCATTCTGGGTGAGCTTGCTACAACCTTTGTTCTGGATTGCGGTTCTGAAGCAGCGGTTGCTGCAACAAAAAGTGTGGTGGAACAAGCCCTGGCTGTACACCTGGTGCTCCATGTTCTCCAGGGTGGATCCAGGGAAGACTTTGCAGCCGAACTGAATCGTGCTGCCGAGGCAGTGGGCCAAGCCCTGACAGCCCGGGTCGAGCCTGGGGTTATCGAATCCCTGGGTAAGGCACCCCTGGTATATTTTGCCGGGAGGAATACGGGTGTAGCCGAAGAGCTCGCTCTGAAAACCAATGAAATAACCCGGAAAAAATCTGCCTACCTGGAAGGTACCCTTGCAGTTCATGGTATAGAAGAGGTCATGGATCCCGGTGAAGCTCTTATCCTGGTTGAGCCATTCGAGGATGAGGAACCGATGTTCCAGAAACACCTGGTTGGGGGAGTAGGAATTTCTGTTGTGGCAATTTCTTCCCGGCAAACCAGCTTTCCCACCCTGAAAATTCCTTCGGTCGGCCGGTTTCAAAACATTGTGGAACTGGCAGCCGGGTGGAACCTGCTGGTTGAAACGGGTCTTGCCCTTTCTATAGATCTGGATACCCCGAAACGGGCCCGAAAGGTTGGGAACGAATTTGTCGGCTCATAACCGGGTTCCTCTTCTGGCCGACTTAGCAGGACTGTCTGAGTTTGCCGGATCAGCTGAGTTTGCTGGGTTGATTGGGGCTATAAATCCTGGAACCTTACTGGCTGAGCAAGGATTGACCTTGCCCATTGCTGTGGAAAACTGGGCTTCTTACGGGGAGAATCGGGTCAGGGCTTCGGTCTCCCTGGGCTATGCCCGGACCACTCTCTGGTTGTATTTCCAGGTTAGGGAACCGGAAATCCGCAGTACCATTACCCTGGATCAGGGACCGGTGTATACCGACAGCTGCGTGGAATTTTTCGTCACTCCTCCGGGATTCTCACCGGATTACCTGAACTTCGAGTTCAATAGTGCCGGTGCCCTGCTCCATTTCCGGGGCCAGGACCGGCACAAGAGAATCCCCGCAAAGCCAGAAATTCTTTCCCAGGTGATCCGGGTGCCCAGAATTTCAGGGCCCAACCACTGGAGCCTCCTTGCGGGACTTCCTGGAGGGGTTTTTGGTTCTGACCACATCCCCCAGGGGCATTGGAAGGCGAACTTCTACAAATGTGGAGACTCATTGAAAAAACCACATTATTTTTCCTGGGCGCCTATTCAAACTGACAGTCCGGATTTTCATAGACCGGAATTTTTTAAAATTCTTGAATTCTGATCAGTTAAGGACTACACTGTAGCGTAGCCCCCTTAAGAGCAGCTTGAAAGGTATTAGGATTTCGATAAAAGTCCGTCGATGGTTGCACATATTGCACCCTTCGGTATTCAGCAGGAAGGTTGAGTACCGAGTCAGGCGGGCTTTTATCCGTTTTCTCCTTGACCGGTCTGAATTTTTTGGGGGCTACACTTCTTTTTTCGGGTCTGCCCATTCGTACTATTCGTGGTTATTGGGAGAATTGGAACTGTTTTCTTGATAAAACCCCCTCAACCTTGTATCCTCAGGACACATAGTTATAGTCAGGCAAGTACACTCACAAAGCAATACAAGAACTGATTAAGAAAGCACAATAAGGAGTCCCCATGAAACCAACCCTATTGGTTCTCGCTGCCGGAATGGGCAGCCGTTACGGCGGAATCAAACAAATTGAACCCGTTGGTCCGTCACAAGAAATTATTCTGGAATATTCCATTTACGATGCCCTGCGCTCGGGTTTCGACCGGGTAGTCTGTGTCATCCGTCGGGATATAGAAGCAGACTTTGTTCAACACGTAGTCGCCCGATTCAAGGACAAAATTCAGGTGGACTGGGTTTTCCAGGATATGGACGATCTTCCTGGTAATTTCAAGACCCCTGGCGATCGGAAGAAACCCTGGGGAACAGCCCATGCAATCCGCGCCGCCCGGGAAGTAATAACCACCCCATTCGCCGTCATTAATGCGGACGATTTTTACGGTGCCGATGCATTTCGGGCCGCAGGATTATTCCTGGAAGCCCTGCCCCTGGACAGTCAAGCCATGTGTATGGTTGGCTACGAGCTCGGCAATACGGTCAGCGAACACGGAACCGTTGCTCGGGGCATCTGCCAGGTCAATTCTGAAGGAATGCTGACAGAGGTGGTAGAACATACCAAAATTGAGCAAACTCCAAAGGGAATCATCAGTCACCTCCCCGATGGTTCAATCGTACCTTTGACCGGCAAGGAACCGGTGAGCATGAATTTCTTCGGCTTCTCGCCCCGGATTTTTCAGACCATTGAAACCCAGTTTCAGGCATTCCTGGAGCAGAACATTCAGAACAATACTTCCGAGTGTTACATTCCCACTGTGGTCAACGAGCTTATCCACACCGACAGTACAGCGTCCCTGAAGGTCCTTACAACCCCATCTCAATGGTTTGGCATTACCTACCGGGAAGACCGTCAGCGGGTCGTGGACAGCATTCACGGGGTTGTAGAATCGGGATTGTATCCGCCTAATCTCTGGGCCTGATTTGCTCACAAAAGTTACAGGGCAAACGCATATGGCAATCAGGCCTGATAGAATAGCGTAAGTTGTTTAGTTAACCTCTGCCAACTGAGAACGAAATGGGTTATTTCCCCGAACCACCTTGCCATATGCATTTGTCCCGATGATGGTTGCCAGAAAGACGCTTCACGGAGTATCTTCTTGCTTATGAAAGTAACAGAAGATACTCAGGTAACCATTTCCTATACATTTTCCACCTCCCACGGCCACCAGTTGGGCTCCAGCGATCAGAGCGGACCCTTTGCCTTCGTTCCCGGGCGGGGAGACACGGTCCCCGGCCTGGAAAGCCGTATTCTTGGAACAGTGGAAGGACAGGAATTTCAGTTTAACATTCCCGCAACGGAAGCCTACGGCGAGTGGAGTAAGGACAAGGAATTTCGCCTGGACCTCTCGGCCCTTGCCCATTTAGGCGAGCTGAACGTGGGCATGCGCCTGTCGAGCAATCTCGGCGGCCGGCCTACCGATATGGTCATAACCGAACTTACCGATACCGAAGCGGTTCTCGATGCCAACCATCCCCTTGCAGGCCATGACATAGTGTTTACCGGTAAGGTGGAATCTATCGGCCCGGCACCCGAACCGGTGTACGGAGGATGCTGCGGTGGAGGCGGTCACCAGGATTATGGTGGCGGCTGTGGAGGAGGAGGTTGCGGCGGCGGGAGCTGTTGCTAACCTGGATCAGCCCTTCGGTAGATCCAGGCAGCTGATACTATTCAGGTAATCCCCTGGCTTGGTGCCTTTTCTTGGCCCAGGCCAGGAGAAACCTGGAGCTTAAAGCTTCTGGGTCGCCTCAATAAGGGTTTCTTCTCCCTCTTCATTCAAGGCTACCGGGCAGGGTTTTACCTTCCAAATTTCCTTGGCGTACTGGGAAATGGTCCGGTCAGAACTAAACTTTCCACAGGTTGCCACGTTCGCAATAGCCTTTTGAAGCCAGAGCTTTTGGTTCTTGTAGTCCTTTGCCAGGTTGTTCTGGGCTTCAGCGTAGCTGGCAAGGTCGGCCAAGTGCATGTAGTTGTCCCCGGCCTCGAACAGGGTTCGGCGAATTGGTTCGAAAATATTGGGTTCGCCAAAGTTAAAGTAACCACTGAACAGCAGATCCAGGGCATCTTTTATTTCCTTGTTCTCCAGGTAGTATTTGTAGGGATCATAAGACGGCTTGAGGTTTGCCACTTCTTCAGCGGTTAGACCAAAGATATAACAATTCTCATCTCCTGCTTCTTCCAGGATTTCAATATTTGCTCCATCCAGTGTTCCCAGGGTAAGGGCTCCGTTTGCCATGAACTTCATGTTTCCCGTTCCCGAGGCTTCGGTACCCGCGGTGGAGATTTGCTCACTTACATCGGCTGCAGGAATAATTTTTTCTGCAAGACTCACCCGGTAGTTCGGCAGGAAGTATACCTGGAGCAGGTCATTTACATCCGGATCATTATTAACGACCCTGCTAATATTGTTTATAAGCTTAATAATGAGCTTTGCCATGGCGTAGCCCGGTGCGGCTTTTCCCCCGAAAATGAAGGTGCGGGGAACCATGTCTTTAGTGTCGCCCTTCTTAATCCTGTTGTACAGCATTATGATATGCAGGGCATTCAACAGCTGGCGCTTGTATTCATGAATCCTTTTAATCTGCACATCGAATACATGAGTGGTATTCAGCTGGAAACCTGTTTCTTTCAGAACCTGTTCGGCCAATGCTTCTTTTGCCTTAACCTTGACTGCAGCAAATTTTTTCTGGAATGCAGGATCCTTTGCCAGGGGA
>SKVS01000368.1 GCA_007129335.1 Spirochaetaceae bacterium | reverse complement strand
GGAGTATTCTTTGCCGATGGCCGTATTCTCGTAGCTATGACCGATGCAACCCAATACATGGAAATGCAACAGGAAAAAACCAAAATAGCCGAACTCCAAAACCTGCTGCTGGACATGTCCACCGCGTATCTGGAGGATTTTCAAACCCGCAGGGAAGAATTTGTACAAAAATCCCTGGGTGAAATAGGAGCAATTCTGGGAGCTGACCGGAGTTACCTCTTTGAATACGACCGGAATAATCAAATAGCCCGGAACAGCTACGAATGGTGCGCCCAGGGAATTCAACCCTTTATCCAGGACCTCCAGGCAGTCCCCTTCGAAACCATATCTGAATCCCTGGAACTCCATTTCGAGGGCAAACCCTTTTCAATTCCGGTTATCAAGAACCATCCTGACCTGGAAATGCGAAAACTCCTGGAAGTTCAGGGTATTCAAAGCATCTACATGTACCCCATTGTGGAAGATGGCGTTTGCACCGGATGTGTAGGGTTTGATTATGTCCAATCTTTAAGGACCTTTAGTGAATCAGAAAGCCTCATACTCAAGGTGTACGCCCAAATGATCGCCGCAATTCGGGGAAGTCAAAAAAGACAGATCGAATTAAAAGAAAGTCAACAAAGGTTCAAACTCCTGTCTGAGGTCACCATGGAAGCAGTAGTAATCCATAAGCATGGTATTGCGGTGGACATTAACGACTCCTTTGTTGATCTTTTTGGTTTCAGCCAGGAGGAAATTATCGGTAAGGACCTGGCTCCCATATTCCATCCCGATGACCTTAACATGATACGGGGAAAATTGGTGGAGGAATACGCTAAGCCCTACCTTGCCCGGGGAGTCCACAAAAAAGGAAAAGAATTCCCTGTGGAAATTGAGGCTCGAAACTTTACCTACCAGGGTGAGCAATTGCGAGTTGCTTCATTACGGGACGTCAGTCAACGCCTTGCAACCCAACGGCACATTGAACAGCTCTTGGCCGAAAAGGAAACACTCCTGCGGGAAGTCCACCACCGGGTAAAAAATAACCTGAATGTCCTCATGAGCCTGCTTTCCTTGCAGGCAGCCCGGCTGGAACCAGCGGCCGCGGCGTCCCTGGACGATGCCCGTAATCGTTTGCAAAGCATGGAAGTCCTGTACGACAAGCTCTACCGATCCGAATCGGTGGATTCCATGGGAATTTCTGCCTACCTCAAACCTCTGACAGAAGAAATACTAGAGCTTTTCCCCCTTGGTGAAAAGGTGAAAATGATATTCGACTTGGATAATACCGTCCTGTCTGCAAAAAAACTAGGAACCCTGGGTATGCTGGTAAGCGAACTCATTACCAATTCTTTGAAACACGGTGTTCACGATGCCGAACATCCTCAAATTTGCATTACCGTTCAGAGTGCAGAATCCACCGGGAAGTTTGGGGTGCACGATAACGGATCGGGAATACCCCAATGGGTCGACCTCCATGATCCCTCGGGTTTTGGCTTTACCCTCATTCAAGCTCTTAGTCAGCAGCTGGGGGGAGAAATGGTAATGACCAACGACAACGGCGCAAAATTTACTCTGGAGTTTCCCTTATGATGTCAATGAACAGCATAACCATAACAACATTGGTAGAGAATTCACCGGGAGATCACCGCTCATTAAAAGCGGAACACGGAATTTCCTTTCACATTCAACCGGGAAACGGTCCAGCACTGTTGTTCGATACTGGGCAAACGGGTCTTTTAATTTCCAACGCCCGGTACCTTTCAGTTGATCTGGAAGCGGTGGAGCAGGTTGTCCTGAGCCATGGCCACTACGACCATACCGGGGGACTTGTCCCCCTGTTACACCATGTCAAATCCAGACCCAGTATTCACGTTGGGCAGGGGTTCTTTAACCCAAAGTACTCGGTAAATGGCCCGGGAAAGAACTACCTGGGAATGAATTTTTCCAAGGCGGATGTATATGCTGTCCGGTGCGCCTTGGTAGAACACCGGGAGGATACCACCGAAATTGCCCCGGGAATTTTTTTGATAACCAACTTCCATCGGAATCTGGATCCGGACTGGCCTAATCCCCGGTTTGTTATTCCTTCTACTGAAAAGACTGAACAATGGGTTACCGACCCCTTTACCGATGAGGTCAGCCTGGTTCTTCGTACACCCAGGGGCCTGGTTCTTCTGGTTGGTTGTTCCCATCCGGGAATTCTAAACATTATGGATACGGTCAGGTCCCGGTTCAAGGAACCCCTGTACGCTGTCCTGGGAGGAACCCATTTAGTGGAAGCCGACAACCAAAGGCTGACCCGGGTGCTGGACTACCTGGAAACCATGCCCGACCTTGTTCTGGGCATGTCCCATTGTACCGGATCGGCAGCAATGGAAAAAATTAAACAACGGTGTCCCGGCTATTACCATAATTTCACTGGTTCTTCTCTTATTATCGACTAAAATGTCGACTGAAATCTCGACCGAAATCTCGGCTAAAATGTCGGCTAAAATGTCGATCGAAATGTCGACTGAAGTGTTCACTACTCATCCAGTCCCCCACAAGAATCCGTTGGGTTTCAGCGTGGATTTCCCCAACCCAACCTGTGCAAGAATGACAGCGGGCAAAGGCAGGGGAAGATCTAATTCCTTTTCCTGGGAAAGGTTATACCATAGGACGTAGCATTTGCCCTGGAAGGTCTTTCGAATACCCAGGAGCGAAGGTTTCCCGGTAAGAAATTCCTGACTCCCCTGACCAAAGGCCAGGTGCTCGCTGCGGATGTGAATTAACCGGGATAAATGATCGTAATGCCAGGCCTGGGAACTCTTTGGGTCAGCAAGGGCGGCATGTATGTGTTTCCAGTTCAGGGGGCCCCGTACCAGGTTCCTGCTGTCAGTGTAGCCTGTTCTGGCTGACCATTCCTGGTTGAACTCCCGGTTGTTGGGTACCAGAACCTCATCCCCGTAGTAAATAACCGGTGTCCCGCTCAGGCCCAAAAGAATGGCGTGGGCAAGCAGGGCTCGCTCAGGGCTGCCAAGCAAATCGATGAGCCGGCTTGAAATTCCTTCTCCCTGGCGGAAATCCCATTGGGGCTCCTTACAGTATGCCTTGTACAGGGTTTCCCTTTCTTCAGGACTCACCATTTCCAGGGTCAGCTCATCGTGGCACCGTAAGAAGGTAAACCATTGGGCTCCCGCTGGAATAGCTGGGGTAATAGCCTTTTCCAATACATTGGCTATTGGGCCAGGATCTTCCTTGGTCAGGGCAAGGAAAATTTGAGGCATTAGGGGAAAGTGGTAAGCACCGTGGCACTCGTCACCCTGGCCGAAATAATCCACCACCTGGGTAGGGGGTTGGCAGGCTTCAGCAAGCAACAGAGTCGATGGTTTTACCAGCTCGGTAACCGCCCTCAAAATTTTAATAATGGTGTGGGTGTGGGGATGATTTTCCGAGTGGGTTGCATCATCCTTCCAGAAATAGGGAGCTGCATCGACCCGGAATCCATCGACCCCTTCGTCAATCCAGTACAGAAGTGACCGAATAATTTCTGCAAGGAGGAGGGGGTTGGAATAGTTCAGGTCTGGTTGGTGGGGATAAAACCGGTGGAAGTAATATTTCCCGACCTGGGGAGCATACTCCCAATTGGAGTCCAACATTCCCTTAAATATAATTCGGGCTTTTTTGTGTTCCTTTCCTGTATCGGACCAATGGAAATAATCGTATTCAGGGCTCGAAGGGTCTTCCAGGGCTTTTTGGAACCAGGGATGGTCAATACTTACGTGGTTCAGGGCAATATCAAAAATAACCCGAATGTTTCGTTTATGGGCTTCGTT
>SKVS01000036.1 GCA_007129335.1 Spirochaetaceae bacterium | reverse complement strand
CGATGGAGGGGGTAATCAAGCCACACCAGTATCGTAGCCCTTGGCCAGCTCAAAGAACGGGCTGCACGATAATTTCCCGTGAGAATCCACTGATTCTCCTGGGTCGTGCGATCGACCTCATTCAGAAAATCCACAATCTCCCTGGGAGTCCAGTTAGGACCCCAATACAGCGAATCCATATCGGTACAGGGAATTCCAAGGGCATGCCCAAGGTTTTCACCAAAGGTGGTTTTTCCAGAACCAGTTACCCCTATAACAAGTACTCTCTTTCCCCCAGGCACAGCAGAACTACTCACCCTACTTCCCCACACAGAATCCGCTGAACATGGCATCCAGAATATCTTCCCGGGTAACCTCCCCGGTAATTTCCCCCAGGGAGTTCAAGGCAGTCTGAAGATCCAAGGCCAGTACATCCAGGGGCATGGCTGCAAGCATTCCCTCTTTCAAATGGAGCAAGGCTGCTACAGCGTCTTCCAGGCATCGTTTTTGCCGGGGTGAATCAATAATGATATCCCCAGAATGAACCCCCGTAACACCTCCGGGGCCCAAAAGCGACAGAATTTCTCTATGAAGCAGGTCAAACCCTTCGGTTGTAAACGTGCTCAGGGCAACCCAACCCTCAGGTCGGGGTTTGCAATCCCCGGCATCCGCCTTGTTCCATATACGGATATGAGGCCGGCTGGTCAAATTGGCCAGGTGCTCCTCATCCTCTGGTTCCAGCCCCAGTGTTCCGTCCACCAGATACAGTACAAGATCTGCCCGGCTTACAACCTGCCCGGTTCTACGAATTCCTTCGCTTTCAATCGTCTCGTCAATATTCCGCAGACCCGCTGTGTCAAACAACCTTACGGGAATACCCCCTATGGCCATTACTGATTCAATATAATCCCGGGTTGTTCCGTGAATATCCGATACTATGGATCGGTCTTCTTTCAAGAAAAGGTTGAAAAGGGATGATTTTCCCGCATTGGTCCGCCCAGCCAGGGCAATTACTACCCCTTCCTGGTAGAGCCGTCCGGTCTGGTAGGTCGCAGCAAGGGCCTGTAAACCTGAAATTGCCCGATCCACCATCGGTACATCCATAGGTACATCGCCAATTTCATCTTCCGGGTAATCCAGTTGCACCGATATTCCAGCCATGACCTTAACCAAATCGCTTTTCAGTTCATTGATCCGGTTTTCTACACTTCCCCCAAGACGGTGAAGGGCCATAGCCTGAGCTGTTTGGGTCCTGGCGCTCACGATCTCCTGCACTGCCTCGGCCCTGGTCAAATCCATTTTTCCATTCATGAAAGCCCGTAAGGTAAACTCTCCTCCCCCAGCTTGACGAAATCCTTGGGAGAAAAGAACCTGGAGAATCCGGTCTATTCCCGGCACACTGCCGTGGCAAAATATTTCCACACTATCCTCCCCGGTGTAGCTCCGGGGTGCCCGATAGACCCCAAACATTACCTGGTCCACTTGTTCGGAGATTGCCCCGCCTGGCAGACCTTGGACTTGGGGATCGATAATAAACCCGTATACCAGGGTATTTCCCGGAGCTTCAAGAATTGTCGAAGGACTGGAAGTACAGGCAGCCAGGGCCTCAATACATCCGGGACCGCTGGTCCGAATTACCGCCAGAGCGCTTTCCCCGAGGGGGGTTGCCAATGCGGCTATGCAATCATCCTGAAATGTTATACGCCTTTCCATGGACCTACTGTAAAACAAATGATGGCTGGACGACCAGTGCTTCTGTAGATATTATTATCCCATGGATACCCAACACAACAACGATAATCCATTCAAAGGATTGAGCAGGCAGGAACTGCACGACCAGCTAAGCCGTTACCTCCTTACAGAAAAACAATTGAAAAAATCCATCAGTAAGACCATTGAAGACTACGAACGCTGGAAAACCAGGCTGAACACAGCCAGGGATTCAGGACGGGAAGATCTCATGGTACAGGCCCAGGATGAATTACAAGCCTTTCAGTCTAAACTCGGTACTCTTACCGTGGAGCTGAATGCTCTGGAACCGGAAATCAAACTCGTTACCCAGCAAATAAAGGAAGCAGACCGGGAACAACAGGGAAGGATAAGCGGTGTGGATCCCAATGGACTCTTGAGTTCTCTGGAGAGTATGATAGGGAAAAGCACGGAAGAAGTCGTTCTCCATAGAGCCCTCAAAGAACAGGAAGCCGATGACCTTTTGCTCCAGCTCAAAGCAAAACTTCAGAACGAAAAGAAAGATGATCAATGAAATCAATCCCTAGTACACAGTCCCTATATTCAGCTACCCGCCCAGAACTACCAGGCCTGTCCACCCTGGTTGGCCGTATGCTCGAAAAACCGTTACTCTTTGGACATCGGGGACTTTCGGCAAAAGCTCCGGAAAATACCATGGCAGCTTTCAGGGCATTGTTAGCCACCGGCATTCCCGGAGTAGAGTGCGATGTTCAACTGACCCAGGATAAACACATGGTTATTCACCACGACTACACCCTCGGGCGAACTGGCGGGGTCGACATGAAACTTGCTGAAACTCCTCTCCAGGAACTGAAGAAACATTCGGTTGGCTCCTGGTTTTCCCCGGAATTTCAGGAAGAACGCATCCCCCTTTTGGCAGATCTTTTTAAACTCGGCGGGAAAACCCTGTATTATGATGTGGAAATAAAAGAACCGGGCTACTCCAATAAGGAATTGGTTACTCATTTAGGAAATCTCATCAGGACTTACAATCTGGAAGACCATGTATTGGTATCGAGTTTCAACCCCCTAGTTCTCCGGGAATTCGGCAAGGCCTTTCCTGACATACCCAGGGGATGTATCTACTCAGCCCACGATGAGGTGCCATGGTATCTGCGAACCGGCCTGGGTCAGTTTATCAGCGGAGGGAACATAGTTAAACCTCACCACCCTATTGCTCTGGAAAAACTGGAAAAAAAACGAAACAAGCACAAACGAGGGCAGAGATCAATCCTCACCTGGACGGTAAACACCAGGGAGGAAGCCAGGAAACTGAGTGATCAGGGAGTTTGGGGAATTATTTCCGATGATCCAACCCAATTGGATTAGCAGCCCTTTAGGAACTAACGAAAGGAAACTCCAACTCCGAGGGTAAAGCCACCGGTACTGATAAGCCGCTCCAGGTTGCCAATATTGTACACAAAGCCTGCGTTTGGAATGAGTTCAAACCGATCCCAAAGCAGCATGGCCAGAGATAGTCGAATAGAGGTACTGAGATACCCCAAATCCCATTCACTGGCTCTTACCGAAAAATATCCTGGACCTACGAGAAGCTGGGCCCCTAACCGTACCCGTCTCAAATACAGGGAGTATTCTCCCCCGAGAAAGAGGAAACGGAGATCGGCCAACTCTTCGGGCTGGGTCAATCCCCGGACTGTGTCTCTTCCAAAAGAAAAGCCTGCTACAGGCCGCAGGTTGTACAAACCCCTGGCCCAGGTTGCTTTCATTCCGACGGCAGGATGACCCTCTCCAGATTCTCCCTGAACATCAAAGATGAGGTATTCGGTAAAACCTTCGAGGTGAAAGGGCAACCGGGGGGTATTTACCCCAGAATCTCCAACCTGGACCGGCGTGCGGGCATAGCGAATTCTGGCAATTGCGTAGTTTTCTGATGCTTCCCTGACAAGAAGAAGGGCTTTGGGTTCATTTTCCTGGAAGACAAGAAATTCCTGACCTGGAAAGACACCAGCTGACCTCCCCTTATCGAGGAAAACATCCGGTGGTAATAATTCAAAAACCGTTACCCTACTCGTATCAGCAAGCTGTTGCGACTGAGCAGATACGATCGCACCTGATGG
>SKVS01000386.1 GCA_007129335.1 Spirochaetaceae bacterium | reverse complement strand
TGGTCAGTCCTCCGAACAAAGCAATTTGTGCCGGGGCTATTCCGGAAACGATCCAGTTCAGGCTCAGCAGCACCGGGAGGTAAAAGACTCCCCAGAGAGTAAGTCCCATTATTATGGTATGAAGCATGGGCGTTTTCTTTCCTTATTTATTTTTTCCAGACACCCGAGACAACTTCAACAGGGACTTTTGAAAGAGCCTCTCCCTTTTGAAATAGCCTCACCCTCCATTTTCGGGGAATTCGAGGGAAATTACAATAGTTAAATCCTTGGGCCAAGGATTCTCACTTGATGAGAATTGCATCGTCAGCTTCTACCAAATTGCCACTTACTCTGGCCAATTGAACCATTCCATAATGGGAATCGCCGCCTCGGGCACTACAGGTGGTAAAGAGCTGGACGAAAAATCCAGGGTCAATACAGGGGGATGATAGTCGTAAGCGACCTAGTCCTCCTGGGCTTACTTGTTTTGCACTTTCAATATTCGCCCTGGGTTTGCCCTGACGAAAAACCGATTGTATGAGTCAGGGAAATCCTTTAGGATAAATCCGCGGAGGTGAGTAGTTATGGCCCATACGGTTGTTTCTGAAGCGGAAGACATACTCGATAAGGAATTCCCTGTGCTGGACAAGGGTTTTGTGCGTTTGGTCGACTATTTGGGGTCGGATCAGCGCATTGTTCAGGCTGCCAGGGTGAGTTACGGAGAAGGAACCAAGAGTTATCGTCAGGATCAGGGACTTATCGACTATCTCTTGCGGAACGAACATACCAGCCCCTTTGAGCAGGTCATTCTTACCTTCCACACCAAAATGCCCGTATTCGTGGCACGTCAATGGGTCCGCCATAGGACAGCCCGATTGAATGAAATATCAGGCCGCTACAGTATTATGAAAGATGAATTCTACGTTCCAGCAGGACCGGATATTTCTATGCAGAGCGAGGACAATAAACAGGGGCGAAGTACCGATCCGGTGGATCCCCAGGTGCAGCAAGAGATTCAGGAATCCCTGGCATCTCAGCAGGGTGCTGCCTACCAGGCGTATATGAAACTGGTGGATATGGGTCTGGCAAGGGAGCTGGCCCGGATCAACCTGCCCCTGTCGATGTACACCGAATGGTATTGGCAGATTGATCTTCATAATCTGTTCCATTTCCTAAGGCTCAGACTCGATGCCCACGCTCAGTATGAAATACGGGCCTATGCCCAGGTAATGCTGGATATTGCCCGGGCGGTTGCCCCTATGGCCTGTGCAAGCTTTGAGAATCATCTGGTGGGCGGGGTGCGATTTTCTTCCCGGGAATTGGCTATACTACGGGATATACTTGAAGAAACAGGACTTTCGGGGGATGCATTTCTCCAGCGACTTGGTCAAACGGATTTACCGGCCCGGGACCAGGAACGACTCGCTGCCAAAATTTTAGAGGGCCGGCAAAAATAGGATTATTATGAACACAGAACGACAGCCCCGGCTTGCGGTGCTTATTGATGCAGATAATGCAGCCCCTTCCATTATTGAGGGACTGCTGGAGGAAGTGGCAAACCTTGGTATTGCCAGTGTAAAAAGAATTTACGGTGACTGGACCAGCCCCAATCTGAAGGGGTGGAAGGAAGAACTGCTGCGCTTTGGTCTTCAACCAATCCAGCAGTTCAGTTACACCACGGGAAAAAATGCAACCGATTCAGCACTCATTATTGACGCTATGGATCTGTTGTATTCCAAAACCCTCGATGGATTCTGCATAGTTTCTTCTGACAGCGATTTTACCCGTCTATCAGCCCGTTTGCGGGAAGGCGGCATGACGGTATACGGTTTCGGAGAAAAGAAGACCCCAAAAGCCTTTGTTGGTGCCTGCGACCGATTCATTTATACGGAAAACCTCCGGGTCGTTGAGCCGGAAAAGGCAGCTGAGCAGCAACCCCGGAACAAGCGAATGGGAACCAATGAGCTTAAACAGGACTCCTGGCTGGTAAATACCGTCCGGAATGCCATAGAAGACCTGGAAGACGACGATGGCTGGGCAAATCTCGGTACCGTGGGCCAGGCGATCAGCAATAAATTCCCCGATTTTGATACCCGGAACTACGGATATCAAAAGCTTGGTGAGCTCATTAAGGCAATTGGGCTCTTTGAGTTTGACAGCAGGACCAGTCCGAATAGCACTTCCCGGGCCATTTACATCCGGGATATTCGCAAGAGAAAGTAGTCCCATGAAAATGCCCAGGGACTACGGTCTCATACTCCTGCCCATGGATGGAGTGGCCTTTTTATTGAGTCTGGGAATATTCGTCTGGGTTACCCTGGGAGCCTATGGCGCAGCCGGGGATCCCGGCCAGGTCATGGTACAGGCAGGGGGCCTGGATTACCTGTACACCCTTTCCTCCGATGGAGTTCACTCGTTCAGCGGTCCTGAAGGGGATACCCTTGTGGAAATCCTGGCTCATCGGGTTCGGGTTCTTGCCTCCCCCTGCAGGGATCAGATCTGTGTTGCCGCCGGCTGGCTGGACCAGACCGGCCAGTGGACTGCCTGTTTACCGAACCGGATTTTTGTCCGGGTTCAAGCCGCTCCCGATCAGGATAATGGTATTGACGCTCAGGTATATTAGTTCGTTATCTGAAATGAAATGACACATACTGTAAAATAAAATAATGTATTTCACAATAAAATTATTAACACTTGTAATGAAATATATTAGGCGTAAAAAAATGGGAAAAAAGGTTTTCTTTTTTTTTGAATAAGTTTACAATAAAACTCAACTAAAGGTTCATGGTCCCTTTCTGTACAAGACATGAAACCGCCAAAAAACCACACCTATTTTTTAATTGGAGGATGATCATGAAAAAGATCCTAATCTTGTTCATAGTTGCTGTTGTTCTTTTTGTGTCCTGCGGTGGTGAAACCCAACAGGCAGCCCAGCCCAGTGCCGCGGCTAGTTATGTGGATGGGCAGTACCGAGCAGAGTTCAGTGCTAACGACACAAGGGGTTGGAAGCCCTATCTGAATCTTACGGTAGCCGGTGGACGAATAACCAAGGCAGAATTCGATTATGTTAATGCAAGCGGTGCATTGAAGAGTCAGGATACAGCCTATAATCAGCGTATGGCCAATGTGGCTAACACCGATGTTGCCCGATTTGTAGTAGCTGCGAACGAGGCTCTGGTTGCCCGTCAGGCAGCACCCATCGATACGGTTACCGGAGCAACAACTTCCACGGTTAATTTCAATGCCCTGGCAGAAGCCCTTCTTCCCCAGGCGGTAGCGGGAAATACTGCCACTGTCGTGATTCCTATGGATGGTATATACGCTGCGGAAACCCAGCCCGATGCCAGGGGCTATATTGCCCGCTTGGAAATTCAGTTTGTGAATGACCGTATCCAAGCCGTACGCTATGACGAAGTACAAAAAGATGGAAACACCATTACCTACAGAAAGAGCGAAGACCCTGCCTACGGTGAGCGATGGGGAATGGATGTACCTGCATTGTACCAATCCTTTGCCGATGCCCTCGTGGCAGCACAAGATCCCAATGGGGTTGATGGGGTGTCCGGAGCTACCTCTGCCCATCAGAAGTTTGTTGAATTAGCAAACCGAATCCTTGCCATTCGGGGAAACTAGGGTTTAACCTATACAGTAACGAGTTTTATACCCGGGACAGGTTTTATGTTCCGGGTTTTTTTGACTTGGAAGAAGAACAGGAGATAGTATGGCGAATCATACAAAAATTGTGGTCCTCGGCGGAGGTTACGCCGGAGTGGAAGCTGCAAAGTTACTTCACAAGAAGTATAAAAAGAGGCCGGAGGTTTCCATAAC
>SKVS01000367.1 GCA_007129335.1 Spirochaetaceae bacterium | reverse complement strand
CGAGCTTTTTTCCCGGGCGGGAAAAAAGCGGGATGATTACGTACGTTTTGTCCCCCTGGATCCTATTACCAGGTATTGGTTTTCCGATGGAAAAACCCTCTCAGGTCGCCCCCTGCCCTACCTGTACGATGAGCTGGAGAAGTCTCTCGGAATTCCCGAACAAAAAAGCCGTAACTATTTTGCCTACGTCAAAAAGATCCACGATTTAACCACCCCGGTATTCCTGAAACGTTCCCTCCACGAAATTTCCACGTGGTTAGGAAAAGATGCTCTTCGGGCATACGGGCAGCTGCACCGGGTAGATTTATTCCGATCCATGATCAAGGCAATAGGTTCGTTTTTTTCAGATACCCACATGGAGCAATTCCTGGGACGGTTCGCCACATACAACGGTTCGGATCCTTATCAGGCTCCTGCAACCCTGAACACCATAGGCTATGTTGAACACGGGCTTGGGGGATATGCCATAGAGGGAGGAATTATTGCCTTGGCACGAGCCCTGGAAAAGGCATGTATTGAAGCAGGAGTTCGGATTCACCGAAATCACGCGGTTACGAAAATCCATTTCCACGGTAAAAAAGTCCAGGGAATCTCCGTTCAAAGGGGAACAGAATCCCAGGAAAAACCCCAGGAAAAAAGAAAAGAACCGGTTTTCTTTCCTGCGTCTGTTGTAGTTTCGAATATCGATATTCTGACCTTCTACCAAAACATCCTTGAGACTCCGAACGACCCCTATTTGCTCAGGTACAAGAGCCTTCCTCCATCCACATCTGGATTGGTTTTTTATTGGGGACTGAATAAAACCTGGGAAAAATTAGGTATTAACAACATTCTCTTTTCCAAAAATTATCAAAAGGAATTTACTCAGATCCACCAGGATCGTAAACTGCCTGATGACCCCACAATTTATATTAACATTACCAGCAAGGTTACCCCTGGGGATGCCCCGGACGGGGGAGAGAATTGGTTTGTTCTCATTAATGCTCCTCCTCATGATGGGAGGAACTGGCAAGCCCTTGTCCCTGAATATCGTAAACGAGTCATACAAGCCATTGAGGACCGGCTGGATATACGGATACACGATTCAATTATCGAAGAAGGGATCCTTACACCAGAGGATATTGAAACTAACACCGGAAGCTGGAGGGGTTCTCTGTATGGAATATCCTCGAATAATCGTTCTGCAGCTTTCAAACGGCACCCAAACAAGGTAAAACAATACCAGGGTCTGTATACCTGTGGTGGGAGTGTGCATCCTGGAGGCGGTATGCCTCTGGTCACCCTATCGGGTATGATTACAGCAGACCTTGTAGAAAAATATGAGGGGTTACCATGAAAAAAGTAATGGAAAACATTGGCACTTGGAGCAACACCAAGACAGGGTCGATTCTCATTATCGGGTTACTGGGTATTTTCTTTTCTGTAGGAATTATTGGGCACAGCCTGCCCATAACCTTCGATCTCATGATTACTCTTACCCCCTGGGTATTAGGTGTTTTCGGTTTCGTCGTACTGTTCTTTGCTTTAACCGGACACAGCCAGGTTGGCTCGATTAAACCGCAAATTATCTGGATACTTGTTTCTTACGCCATAACCTTCTTTCTTGAAGCTCTAGGGGTAGCTACGGGGCTGGTCTTTGGACAGTACAGTTATGGAAATACCCTTGGCTTTCAACTTTTCCAGACCCCGGTCATTATTGGTCTGAATTGGGTTATCGTAGTGTTGGGTATAACCGTAGTAACCCTTAAGTTTACCCAGAAGCCCTGGCTGGTTGCGACTATTGTGGGACTCCTGTGTGTGGTATTCGATGTCATTCTGGAACCTTTGGCCATACACCCTGATATGGACTATTGGTCCTGGGCCGGAGGTCCGGTTCCTGTTCATAACTATATAGCCTGGTTTATCATTTCCTTTGGCATGGCTTTTGTGTACGCCCTGAAAATTAAGCACCCTATTCGCAGCTGGATACTCCCGGGTTACTGGATTATTCAAATGATATTCTTTGTGTCGATCCGGCTTTTCGTTTTAGGAGTATAACTATGGGAATATTTGTCGCTACCATTATCCTGGTACTATGGGCAGGCCATTTATTCCTGGGTTTGTTCATCTACCAGTTTGACCCCCAATCTGTTTTATCGTATCTGCCAATTCTCTTGCAAGCTTATCTGTATACCGGCCTGTTTATTACAGCCCACGACAGCATGCACGGAGCGGTTGCAAAAAAACGCTGGCTCAATGATTTATACGGTAAACTTTCCCTGGGACTCTTTGCAGCTTTTTCCTACCGAAAAATGTATAAAAAGCACATTGCCCACCACCGGTTTGCCGGAACTGCAAAAGACCCGGATTTTGACGAGACGACACAAAACTTTTTCCTGTGGTTTTTTCATTTTTTTGTCGGATATGTTTCACTTGGTCAAATAATTATCATGGCATTGGTCTTTAATGGATTTCTCTATATTCTCCAGGTGCCACTGGCAAACCTCCTGCTCTACTGGATACTCCCGGCATTCCTTTCCACTTTCCAACTCTTCTACTTCGGGACCTTTCTGCCTCACCGCAAACCCCATTTGGATGATATGGAACCCCATAAGGCAAGAACCCAAAGGGCCAACCATCTGTGGGCAATGATCAGCTGCTACTTTTTCGGATACCATTTTGAGCACCACGTTTCTCCCAGAACTCCCTGGTGGAGGCTGTATAAGGCAAAAGAGAAATATCTTCAGGGTAACCTGACAAGAGAAAGGGTATAACCATGGAAGTAACAAATCTCAACCCTTTGGAAATACTCGGTTCAAAGAAAAAATCCATCATTGCCTATCTGGAACCCTTTATGGAGAAACAGGAATCCCTTGCCAGGGACATGTTTCCCCAGGTGGTACACACCTTCCAAAGAGTTCTGGATTTTACTCATGGAGGAAAGGCCATTCGGGGTTCTTTGGTTCTCCTTGCGAAACAACTCTACGATCAGAAATCCGAAATGACCGAAAATGCCCTTGCTGCAGCTGCATCCATGGAATTACTCCAGTCCTATTTGCTCATTCACGATGATATAATGGACAGGGATGAAATACGCCGGGGAGCTGAATCGGTATACATGCAATATGCCAATGACATGGGTAGGGCCGAGCCAGGCCTGGAAAAACAAGCACGAATACATTTTGGAGAAGCCCTGGGTATTTGTGCCGGCGATATTACGAACTTCCTGGCTATACAGCTCATTACCGAGTCAGACATTCCCTTGGAACAGAAAAGTCAATTGATCCGCCTTATTAACCGGGAATTGACCAGGGTAGGTCTTGCTCAAATGCAGGATGTTTACTGGAGCGGAATTACCAGGGTACCCAGCTTCGATGAAATCCAGACAATGTACATAAATAAAACAGGCCGATACACCTTTGTTTTACCCTTCCTTCTAGGAGCGGTTCTGGGCCAGGCACCCGAAGAGGATTATCTCATCCTTCAGAAACTGGGAGACAATTTGGGCATTCTTTTTCAAATAAAAGACGACGAGCTGGGACTGTTTGGGAAATCCAAAACAACGGGAAAGCCTGTGGGTTCGGATCTGCAGGAAGGGAAAAAAACCGTATATGTAGCAGAGGTACTGTCCTGTTTATCTGCTGAAGAAAAAACCAGGTTTTTTTCCATTTTTGGAAATCCACAGGCATCAGAACAGGATCACGACTGGATCAGAGACAGAATTGAACAAACGGGAACAAGAAATAAGCTTGCTCAGCATATGGACACCTTACTCTCATCCTGTATGGCTTCCATCGACAAGCTCAGCGGCAAGGATGAAATGAGCACTGAAAT
>SKVS01000409.1 GCA_007129335.1 Spirochaetaceae bacterium | reverse complement strand
TCATGAAAAGGATTTTTATCCCTACTTTCGGAGAAGCTCCCAAAAGATCGAAGAACCGGGGCCTGCTTAGGACAAGGAGGTCCACATCATCCGCAGCCCTGACCTGGGCAGTCCGGGGGGCTTTCACAAATAATGCGGCCTCCCCGATAATTTCCCCTTCAGCCAGGGTGTCAACATAGGTCATTTTTCCTGTTGTCTGGGAATGGATTTCCACAACAACGGAGTTTCTCACCACTACGTACAAATCGTGGTTTAAATCGCCCTCGGCAATAATAACCTCGCCGGGATCAAATCGATGCAAACCGCAGTATTCAAAAAAAGTGTTCAGCTCGTCATCTGCAAGATTCCGCCCTAACCGGGAGCTCTTGAGAGCCGGCAGGACCTCATTCATATCGAAGGGTATTGTTTCCATGGGTTTATTCTAATTGATTCACCGGGTAATAGCAAAGATGTTTTCCTATCTTCAAAGAAAATTCTTTTGGTCTATTTCAGGGCCTTTTCAAGAATGCTTCGGGCTTCCCCATAACTGTGGGTTTCCATAATCTCAGCCCGCAATTCCTCTGCTCCGGCAAATTGAGTCAGGTAAACCTTGAAGAATTTCTTCATAATTTCGCTGTTTCGGGATTCCCCATAATGCTTTTCATAGGCAATAAGGTGGTCGAGGGCCCACTGAATATGTTCTTCCCGAGGCAGATCGTGAAACATGGAATAGGTTCCATCCTGCCGGCCTGGTAAAAAAAGGAAGGGATTTTCAAAAATTCCCCGGCCTACCATAAGTCCATCGACCCCGTACCTGTTTCCGTAGGTTTCCAACTGGTAGTGGTTCTGAATATCTCCATTTCCAATTATGAGTGTCTTTTTCTCAGCGGCATTTCGCAGGTGGACTACCCGGGCAATTTCCTGCCAGTCAGCCTGTCCCTCGGACATTTGGGCAGCAATTCTGCCGTGCACCGTCAGGGCGGCAAGGTCCTGATCCAGCAGAAATCCGCACCACTGTTCGGTCTGGACCGAAGAAAATCCAATTCGGGTTTTCACACTCAGGGGAAGGGATTTTCCCGACAGAGCCATGCCTTCTTTAGCAGCAAGAATGAGCTCCCGGGCCAGGGCAGGATTAAGAATAAGGGCACTGCAGGAACCTTTCTTGGTTATTTTTGGTTGGGGACACCCCATATTAATGTCAATTCCGTCAAAACCTAGGGAAACAAGGTAGGGAACTGCTTCCTCGTACTGCCGGGGATCATTGCCCCAGATCTGAGCTACAATTGGACGGTGTTCCGGCCGGAATGCCAACCTCCTGAGCGCTTCGGGTTCCCTGTTTACCAGGTGTTTTACGCTGACAAACTCAGTAAAAAACACATGGGGTCTTCCAGCCCGAAGAATAACGTCCCGGAACAGTACATCGGTTACATCTTCCATGGGGGCTAACACGGTAAAATTCCGGGGAAGCTGACCCCAAAAACCCGGCTGTTCTGCAATGCTGCTTACCATGAGAGATCTCCTGTATGGTTCGGGGGTTTTGTAAGAATAATGGATAATCTGGGGGGCTCCCGGTATCCGCAACGAATTAATTCCTGGCTTACCCGGTGAAATTCCCTTTTCATTCGGGAATACTCCGGATCATCCTTACAATGAAGCAAATAGGTTTCTATAAAATCTTTCCGGGCATCCAGAGCAGTCCTGTCCCAGGTAATGGAAGGCTGATCAGAAACCAGGTAAGTTTCACTTGCTTGAACATTCCTGGTGTTTTGCACTGTGGAAACCAAATCGAGGATACGGGTTGTTGTAAAGGTCGGGGCATGGTCAATGCCGATGCTCCGATCTACCCAGGCTTTCAGGTGGTGCAGGTCCCGGGCAACGATTTCCGGAGGGGTTAATCCATCGCTTACCATTTCAGTTATAATGAGACGGCCACCCGGGTGGACCAAATCATAAATAAGGGGCAGAAGGCTGTCGATGTTTCGAATATGATGGAGGGAAATTCCCAGGAGCACGGTATTCCAGGGTCCTTTGAGCTTTCCATGCCCTCCGGTTACCAGGGTTTCCAGATTTCCCAGGAAAAAATCGAAGGAAACATGGGATGGGCAGCAGGTTAAAAAGTAGCGTTTTGCTTCTGAGAGGTGGTTGGGATCCACATCTATTCCCCGGAGGCAGGTAATTGAACCAACCTCGGCCAGGAGTTCCGCAGCAAAATCCCCCTCGCCGCATGCCAGATCCAGGGTACGTTCCATGGGAATACCGGAAAGCGCCCCATACCATTGTTCAGGGGTACAAGAACAGATTTCAGGTTGCCGATACATCGATCCCCCGAACATCGAGCCACCGTTCAGGAGCCTGGTCCAGAGCAGCAGAGAGAAATTCATGTACACTTTTCTTGGGAGGAATAGGCTGACTGAGCATTCGTTTCCATTTTCTGGTACCCGGCAGTCCCGCAAAGAGTTCGAGAATTGGCCATACAAGGTTTCGGGCATTTTTGCCCTGGGCATGCCAGGCCTCCAACAATTCGAAGGCCTGTTCTATTACTTCTCTTCTGGTGGGGACTGGGCCGGTACTGTTGAAGTATCGGGTATCCATTTCGCTGAACAGGTAGGGATCATCGTAGGCAGCACGGCCGAGCATGACTGCATCAACATAATTCAGGTGCTCGGCGATTTGTCCATGGGTCTTTATGCCACCGTTGATCTCAACTGCCAATTCGGGAAAATCCTGTTTCAACCGATACACCTCGCTGTAGCGTAAGGGCGGTATGTCCCGGTTCTCCTTGGGACTCAGACCTTCGAGTATAGCAATGCGTGCATGAACCGTATATCGCTGAACACCAATGGGCTGAATGGACCTGACAAATTCCACCAGTTCTTCGTAGGTTTCCATGGAAACTCCCCTGGTTTGACTACGAATGCCAATGCGATGCTTCACCGTAACCGGTTTATCTGTTGCGGATTTCATAGCCTCGAGTATGGCTGCAACCCGTTGAGGTTCTGCCATGAGGCAGGCTCCAAACTCGCCGCTTTGAACCCGATCGCTGGGACAGCCAACATTCAGGTTTATTTCATCGAAATCCCAGTCCTGGGCTATTTTTACTGCACGGGCAGCGTCCTCTGGACTTCCGGTACCAATCTGGAGAGAAAGTGGTTTTTCCACGGAGTCAAAATCCAGAAGCCGATGCCGGTCTCCATGAATAATGGCTGCAGCAGCTATCATTTCGGTATACAAGAGGGTGTGTTTGGTCAGAAGGCGCATCATTTGACGAAAGTACCGGTCGGTCTTGTCTATCATAGGCGCAACCGAGACAGGATAGGATGGGTTTAGGGTCATAAGGGATTCCAGAATTCCAGGATTTTTCCCGACCCCAAACACTCGGTTCCGTGGTACATAACAGCAAATTGCCCAGGAGCAACTCCCGCATCGGGTTTTTCCAGTTCCAGTTCCAGTTCCAGTTCCATCGTCTGCGGCTCCAACCTTAGTGCTTGAGAATCAAAAGATCCTCCCGGGGCATCAGGGGATTCAGGCCCCTTGGCCCATCGGACTATGGCAGGTATAAGGTCCGGTCCATGGCGGAGTTTTACTTCCAGCCCTTCATTCATTTCCTCTAGGGTCCTCACTCCCATGGGGAGCCCCGTATGGGGGTCTTTTCCGGTTATCCAGGTGAGCTGACCAATGGTAAAGGTCTTGCGCACATGGTGCTCCATATTTTCCTGATGGCTCACGTACACCACATTCTGGCGGGGATCTTTTTGCACCACGTACCAGGGGCCATTTCCCAGTCCCAGTCCGCTGCGCTGTCCGATGGTATGAAACCAGAATCCCTTATGGGTTCCCAGAACTT
>SKVS01000352.1 GCA_007129335.1 Spirochaetaceae bacterium | reverse complement strand
GGTTGTATAATCACTCCTATTTTATCCAAGCCTTGAGCAAGGAAGTGGCTCGGGGAAAACGCAAGGGAGAATGTTTTAGTCTGATTATGTTCGATGTGGACCTCTTCAAAACCCTGAACGATACCTGGGGACATCAGTTTGGTGACCAGATTCTCATTGGCTTATCCGATGGTTTACGGAGCATTTTCCGGGATTCCGATACCCTTTCCCGGTACGGAGGCGATGAATTTGCAATCCTCCTGCCGGATACCGATTCTCAGCAAACGGCCATGCTTGTTTCGAGGCTTCAGGATTGGGTGACAAAATTTACTCCCAAAATGACCAAAGGGTGTGAATTTCCGGGTATAACCCTGAGTATTGGGAGTGTTACCTTTCCCATACCTGAGGGGTCCATGCAAAACATGATAGAGGCGGCTGACAATGCGTTATACGCATCGAAACATGGGGGCCGAAACAGGTATACCCATTATTCTTCGGAACCTGGTGTTCAAGAGCGAACTGAAACAGATAACAACAAATAATAAGGGTAATGCCCCGAAGCAGTGCCGGGGTGTACCCATTTTTGGAGGTGTTCATGAAGGCTTTTTGGTTTGGTTTCTTCCTGGTTTTTGTACTGGTACTTGTTCCACCGACTACCCTAAGCGCTCAAACTCGTTCGGCTTTTTTCGATCAGCCTGCCCAAATAATTCCACCCGAAGGCTATAGCTCCCGCAACCTGTACCCTGCTATTATCTTTTTGCCCTATACCACTGGAACATCCCAGGACCAGGCCCGGGCCTTTGGAATTGTGCCGGGAGGGCAACAAGAATTCTTTGTCATACTCCCTGCCGGACGTTTTCAATCCCACGACTACCTTCCCAACTTTATTCAATTTGTTGAATGGTACGAGCAGCGGCTTCTGAATGACCTAAATACCGCCCTTGCCTCTTACTCCATAGACCCGAACAGACTGTACCTGGCAGGCTATTCCCTCGGAGGAGATTTGGGGTGGGCATTGACAGCCCGGAACCCCGATTTATTCGCCGGTGCGGTTATGGCCGGCACCCGGGCCAGTTATCCTATGACCGAGGGATCCCGGGAAGTGTTGGGAATGACCGGTTACCGGGGATACTTTCTCATTGGCGACCGGGAGCACCCCGACAGAGAAAACGGAATTCGACTTGCCTTTTCCCAATTGAACAGCGGAGGTGTCCGAGCACTTCTCCAAACCTACCCCGGTGGTCACGAGGTTCCCCCCCAGGGTCACCTTACTGCCGGGCTGGAATTCATTACCCAGGCCCAACGAACCGCCTGGACCCCCACAAGCCAGGGCCGCCAAGGGACAACCGGCTCGGTGGTTTCTCCTGCTTCCCCATCAGCAGCTATTCGACCCGGGAGTTCAATACCCTGGGGAAGCATGGCCCGGGGAGTTTTTCTCCGCCACCCTTCTATGTATTTTGGACTGCGCTATGTTCCTAATTTCGATATTGGAGCTGAGGGTTTTTCCTCCCCAGCAGTGCATCAAGGCCAGTTTCGAGCTGAAGGGTTGTTCGATGATATTTATTTAAGAGGTTTGACAACCCTCGGTTCACTTCCCTTGTCTACCGAATATTCTATGAACAGCCTTACCCAGGAAATTGCCCTGGCCTATGGAGGCCGGTCCATGTGGGGTTTGGGTTTCGGATGGGATTGGACCCGATGGTTCAAAGCCGCTGAGGACAATGGAGAAATCTCCTCTCCTGAAGATGCCCCTTTGCGAAGGTTTACTGCCTCAGCATTCTGGATCCATCCTCGGAGAATGCAGGGAGTCCCCGCATCCGTACTTGAGCTGAAGTACCAGATTCCCCAAACCTTAAGTCCATTCATTGCAGCCCATGTATTCAATGGGGAATTACGGTATCGTATTCATGTAACCGACCGTATTCTCTTAACCGCTGGGCTGGGAAGTACCACGGTCCAAAATGCTCCGGTAGGTGATTCGTCGGATCTTTCTGAAGCATTGGACCATGAACTGTATTGGTCTGCCGGCTTTGGTTTCAGAGCGCCTGGACCTTTCCGTTGGTCGGTTAATCATACAGGAAGCCGAGTAGCCCCCGTCGGAGGAGAAGGGTCCGGATACCGAGGTTCCTGGAGTTTTGCCCTGGAGTACATGTTTTAACAGGGGATTATCCTGCAGGGCAAACCCTGGGTAATCAGATCTGGCAAAGTAGCGAAATTGGGTTGGCAAAAATCCTGAAATTGAGACCTAAATGGGCCATTTTCCTGAGCCACCTTGTACTAGTGATGAATGGCAGAACTGGTCTGACTGATGGGGTTCCCAACCGAGCCCCGACCGACTCCATCGTATAGAAAGCCCAGTTCAAGAGCCTCGGTTGGATTAAGCATATTCCGGGTATCAAGGATGATTTTTCGACTCATGATCTGGGAAGCTCTTGGTAAATCCAGACTCCGGTACTCGTTCCATTCGGTTGCAAGAACCGCTGCATGCGCTCCCTCCAATGCATCGTAAGGGGTAGCGCAGTAGGTTATTTGGGGAAATATCCGGGAAAAATTTTCCATGGCCTTGGGATCGTGAACCTTCACGGCAGCACCCGAAACAAGAAGGCCTTTTACTATTTCCAGTGCAGGGCTTTCTCGTATGTCATCGGTTTCCTGTTTGAACGCAAGTCCCAGGACAGCAATGGTTTTTCCTTCCAGGGGATTACACGAATAGGTAGGAGTGTGGAGGGTGAAAGCCCGGGAAACCAGAATTTCCAGCTTGTCCAGCATGCGTTCTTTTTGCTTGTGATTTGCCTCCATAGCGCTGCTGACAACCCTCAGGGGAATGCGGTGTTTGTTTCCGAGCTGGACCAGGGCAGCAGTATCCTTGGGAAAACAGCTTCCCCCGTATCCCGGTCCGAAATGGAGAAATTTTGGACTTATGCGTCCGTCCATACCCATTGCCCTGGCTACCTGGTGCACATCCGCTCCTACTGCTTCTGCAAGGTTTGCCACTTCGTTTATGAAGCTGATTTTGGTGGCAAGAAATGCATTGGAAGCGTATTTAATGAGTTCGGCCGTTTCCAAACCGCACCATACAAAGGGTACGGAAATGAGGTTCAGGGCTCGATAAACATCTTCCATTATTGTTCTTGCCCTGGAACTTTCACAGCCAATGACCGTTCTGTCCGGATGAAAAAAATCCTGAGTTGCCCGGCCTTCCCGCAAGAATTCCGGATTCGATACGACATCAAAATCTACTCCCGGAATATGGCCCGACTTTGCAATTGTCTCCTGTATCCAGCGGTTGGTTCCAACTGGAACGGTGCTTTTGGTTACTATGACCTTGTAGGAGTTTATGTTCTGGCTAATAGTGTTTACCACCTGTTCCAGATAGGTCAGATCAGCATTACCATCCTCTTGCTGGGGCGTTCCTACGGTAATAAAAAGAACCTGGCTTGACCGAATTGCTGCTCCACCATCGGTGGTGAATCGTAACCGGCCGCTGTCCAGATTCCGGCGTAAATATTCCTCGACACCCGGTTCATAAATGGGACTCTTACCAGCATTCAGGGTATCAATTTTTTGTTGATTCACATCAACACCCACACAGGTGTTGCCAAAATCTGCAAGTCCCACTGCTGCCAGTAGTCCAACGTATCCATTCCCCAGTACTGCAATGTTTTTTGCCATAGGTCCGCTCCTCTAGGAAGCATTGTGGAGATAGGCAGGTGAGATTTTGGTTAGGGTATGGTTAGAAATGCTTTAGTTTTTTATGATTGTAACAAACCAGCACTTCTCACAAAGATGATAATTGCTGGTAGCGAACAGTTTATTCTGGCAATGGTTAACCATGGAAGGTATACTGAAGACCATGCACCTATTC
>SKVS01000081.1 GCA_007129335.1 Spirochaetaceae bacterium | reverse complement strand
TTTTTGGTGTTGAACACCGTTCGGTAGCCACCCTCGTTTAATCCCAGGTGTTCTGCAGCCAGACTGACTCCCTGAATAAAGTTCGAGACTATGCTCGGTTCCGCTGTGGCGAGTTCAGAAAAATCCGCCAAGGGAAATTTTGGTATTACCAAAACATGGGTTGGAGCCTGGGGGCGAATGTCCCGAAATGCAAGGACATGGTCGTTTTCAAAAACAACGTCGGCAGGGATTTCCTCGCGCAGAATTTTGTGAAAAATTGTTTCTTCCATACCTGTAGTTTAAACCGGCCTTGCGGTCATATCTACCCCGGATCGGCTTTCTAGTATGACTTCTATCCAATCACCCGGCTTAACGGTCTGTGGAGGTGCCGGAATGACCGTAAGTCCGTCGACCTCCGGTGCCTGGAACCAGGTTCTTCCCATGGCGTACAGGGGTTCTCCCGGTACTACTTCTTCCACAAGCACCCGTTGGGCTGTGCCGATGAACCGATCCAGCCGGCTGAAAGTCAGGGGCTGCTGGATTTCCTCCAATGCTGCTTTCCGTTTCAGGGCTTCTTTTGGGGGTACCCGCTTAGGCAGATCGTAGGCCCGGGTATCTTCCTCCAGGCTATAGGGGAATATTCCAACCCAGTCAATCCTTGTTTCGGTCAAGAATTCCCCTAGAAATGCAGTGTGTTCCCGGGTTTCTCCGGGAAAACCGGCAATGAGACTGGTCCGGATCATACATTCGGGCAGATTCTGACGAATAGTTTGAATGAGCTTCAGGGCTGAATCCCGGCTGCCTGGTCTGCCCATGGCTTTCAGGATTTCCCGATCTGCGTGCTGGAGGGGAATGTCGAAGTAGGGCAATAGGCGGGGGTCCTGTTTGCACAGTTGAAGGATTTCTATTGGGAAGGTTTCGGGATACAGATAAAGGGGGCGGAGCCAGAAATCTCCCGGTTCAGCCAGAAGGGTTTGCAGGAGCTGGAGAAATTCGGAAGATTCGGGTCCCCGGGTTCCCTTGGTCTTTTTCCGGTCAAGGCCGAAACTTGCCAAATCCTGGGCAATGAGGTTTATTTCCTTTACACCCTGGTTCCGTAAATCCCGAAAATCCTGGAGCACCTGGGGAATAGACAGACTGCGAAGACTGCCGCGAATGAGGGGAATGGCGCAAAAAGCGCAACGGTGCTGGCATCCTTCGGCTATTTTCAAAAAAGCCGAACCGGGATATCCCAGGAGTTTGGTTCTGCGGCGGGAAGGGGTGGCAGCATGATTTTGTTGATTGTCCTGCTCGCCTGCGCCGCCGTATTGGGCTTCGGGGAGATAGAGCCGTTTTCCCTGGGGAAGGTAGGAGTCCAGAAAGGTGGTTATCTGTTCTACCCCATGGTTACCGAAAACACCGGCTAATTCGGGTATATCGTCAATAAGGGTTTGGCCGTAGCGTTGGGCCAGACATCCGGTCATGACTACCGGTGTGTCCGGATAATCCCTGAGAAATTCGAAGCTGACCTGCAGGGATTCTTCCTTGGCAGGCTGAATGAATCCGCAGGTGTTTACTAAAATGAGGTCGCAGTCTTCGGGTGTTGAGCTGTACACCCAGCCCTGGTCGGTGAGTCGGGAAATCATGATTTCTCCATCGACCTGGTTCTTTGCGCAGCCCAGAGGTTCCAGATAGAAACGGTGGGTTTCTTGGTTCGGGTTGGTTGGTTCAAATTTTTTCATGGTTTTTTCTGGATTATCCTGGATTATCCTGGAAGAGCAGTTTTAATACACCGGTACCAGATCGATCCGCTGGGTTTGAGTCGAAGGGATGTCAGCCCAGGTAATGAGGGAGGTATGCACCTCGCCGTTTGCACCCAGTCGGGTGGGTACTTCGGCAATACGTACCTGGGCTGCCCCGGCATTGGAAAGCCACAGGCGGATCCAGTTCTGTACGGTAATTTGAAAGGTCTGACCTGACTGGACAAATTGCTCCTGGGTCTGACCCTGATCGGTTAGGTAGCGGAACATTGCTGAGTTCGTAAAGGTAATGGCAACCTCGAAGGGTTGGCGTTGGGGCATTTGGGTTATGGTCCTGGAGGGCAGGATTCGGCTGGCAAGTTGTGGCTCGCCCAGGGGGAGGGTGGAATCACGCTGCTCCGCGGGAGCAGGTGTTTGCGCAAGGGCAAGGGGTTCGGTTTGCTCAATGAACCGGTCCACTCGAACAATGAGTTCTTGGTCTGAATCGGAACCCAAACCCTTGGTTATGAGTCTTATGTCATCTGTTCCATCGCCGTTAATATCTACCAGGATGGAATCCAGGATGCTCGCTGTAATGGTTTGACCTATGACTCGGAATGCAGCCTGATCTTCGTCTATACCCAGGAAATCGATAAATCCGCTCAGAGCTCCCTGGTTAATAGTAATTCTTGTTCCAGGGGAGAGGCTTTGTTCAATGAAATCTCCGGAAAATTGAATAATGTTGGGAGGGGTTGCAGGCTGAGCTGTAGCTGTTACCGTTGGGCGTTCTCTTTCGGTTGGGAATTCCTGGGAGGAGGTAAGGTAAATGACAACCCCGCCGGCCAAGAAAATACCCAGTATGAGCAGGCTTATGAGAATTCGGCGGATTCTCCGGGCCCGGGAATTATCGAGCAATTCGGAAATAGGAGCGGGTTGTTCCTGAATGCGCAGGTTGCGATACAGGAGTATGGTTTCTTTTTCGTCAAGACCCAGGTAGTTTGCGTAATTGCGGAGAAAGCCAATGAGGTAGGATTCCCCAGGGAACTGTTCAAAAGCCTCATCTTCCAGGGCAGTAATGAACTTCTTGGTAATATGGGTGTCCCGGGCTACCTGATCTATGGTATATCCCCGGTCTTCCCGGACTTTTCTGAGTTTTTCACCTATGGATTCCATACTTTCCTCTTTTCCCTCTTTCCTGAATCTTTAGATTCCCTTGACGCAAGGAGGGTTCAATTTTCAAAAGTCCGGTTTTCTTTGTATTCCGGTCTACCCACAGTGGTAATTGTGTGGGCATAGGATTGCATGTGCAATCCTCAGTTATCCGCACCAAAAAGGAAATTATTAAATCTGTTTGAAGAGCTCGGTGATGTATATTCAAACCGGGCATTGGGAATGTTTTGATTCGTTCGAATATTATTCAGGGTGAGCTCGACGGTCCGGTTATCCAGGGTTATACCCGTAATTCTTCGTATGAGCTGATCGGCTGTTACTGCCAGTTCAATTTCCCTGAATCCTTCGTTGGTGTTTCTCCAGCGCAGCAGGAGTTTGACCACCGGTTCGGATGATCCGTTAGGTACCGATGGATCATCCAGGGGCACGGGATCGGGGCCGGTTTTGAAGGCAATGCTATAATTCCTTCGCAAGAGAGCAAGCCCTTCGGCGGTGGCAAGTCCTCCTGGAGATGTTCCTGCCAGGGGATCCAGCCTCTGCATCAGATTTACATTATATCGGGGAACATATACCTGCAGTACCGATCCATCGCTTACAAGAACCTGTTCCGACGGAGTCACAAAATCAATACGCAAAAGGTTTGGTGACTTGTAGTACAGGGTGCCTGCCATGTTCTCCGCACCGGAAACAAGGCGTATGTCAGCGATATAATCCTCGATATCGGTGTATTGCTGGGCAACCTGGTCGAAAAAGACCGGTGCCGTGATGATCTGCTGGGGAAATCCGGAAAATCCGAAGAAAAATAATAATAGAATAAGAGAAAAATAATGTTTCATTTGGTCAACAACTATCCCTTAATGAGGGGTTCTTGTCAATATAATAATGGGTTAGTGATTTGCATTGGAAAACCAGTTCCAATAAAAGTGGTAAAGGTGGTACCTTGTTCGCATGAACAGGATTAAAGGATCCTGCAAGGTATGAGATTGTCTTGGTTTTATG
>SKVS01000272.1 GCA_007129335.1 Spirochaetaceae bacterium | reverse complement strand
TTGCCCGTTTCGTTATGGACAGAAAAGCAAGCAATAGAATCATGTCCTCTGTTAGAGGCGTATAAATACCTTCCTTGGGGGTGTAATACCACTTCTGCTGCAGTGTTGTATTCATGAAAATCCTGGGGTAACAGGGCAATGCTTTGAGCCAGGGTGAATGTTCCGGTTTCCCTATGGTAGGTGTAGACTCCTATATCATTGGTTAGTTCACGGATAGTATAGGCCACCGGTAAGCTCGGGTGGAACACCATATGCCGGGGGCCGGATCCTGGAGGGGAATAAATGGCCGGCTTTTGGGAGAATCCTTCCAGCTCATATGCCAGAATTCTGTCAATTCCCAGATCACAAGCAAACATGAAGCGGGAATCAGGCGAAAAGGTAATGCCGTGGGCATGGGGTCCTTCCTGACGTTGAGCATTGGGGCCTGTGCCCCAATGAGCGGCTCTCAGGCCCGGTTCTACTGGCAGGCCTGTTTGGTCCAGTGGGTAAAGGCAAACACTGCCATCGGTATAATTTGCGATTCCCAAATACCTTTGATCCGGGGAAAGAGCCAGGTGACAGGGCCCTGCACCCTGGGTTGGGAAGATGCTCAGGTTTTCCAGTCCTGTGTCAGAATGCGAGCCGGTAATTCCATACACTCCCACGAGTCCCTCGGCATTTTCGTGTGCTGCGTATAATTTCCCCAGTACCCGGGAGTAGGCGAGAAAGGAGGGATTTTCTAGGGTCGGGTGAACCTGGATATGGGAAAAACTGCCATCGGGGTTTACCTCTGCCAAGGTAATGGTTGGTGAATATCCGGAGACTGCTACTTTCATACTTCCTCCATTTTTCTCTGGTGCTTTTTTGGTTTTTCCCTGAGGAAAGCCGGTTCTAAAGCCATTTTTTTCGCCGAAAAAAGACAAGCATTCCTACAGCTATTGTAATCATTACCCCAAGGGTGGCCGGATAGGCCCAGGGCATCTCCAGTTCAGGCATATACAGAAAATTCATGCCGTAGACCCCCGCAAGAAATGTCAGGGGTAAAAAAATGGTAGAAATAATGGTAAGGACCTTCATGATGCGGTTCATTTTATGGCTCAGGGTGGATAGGAACAGGTCGTGGAGGCTCATGAGGCTGTCCCGGTAATTTTCAAGCAGGGTAATTATTTGAAAACTGTGGTCCAGAAGGTCCCGAAAATACGCTGATAATTCGGGATTGGTATCCGACACATCCCGGTACAGATGAAGCAGACTTTCCCGCAGAGGCATGAGATATCGCCTGAGTTTTCCTACATGTTTACGCAGGTGTTGTATTCTGGTTTGGGTAGATGATTCGTTTTCCAGGTCTTCTTCAATGGAGTCAAGTTCCATTTCAATGGCGTCGCATACATGGAAATAGCTGTCAAGAATAACATCCAGAAGCGCATACAAACCGTAGAGTGCGGGTTGTTTTCGTATTATGCCCCTGTTGTTTTTAATTCTTTCCAGGAGCTCATCGATTGGAGGTTCGCCTGTTTCGGTGAAAGAAATCAGGGTCTGGCCCTTCATAATAATGGATACCTGACGGGGTCTTTCCCAATGGAAAGAGGTAGCGGGCAGGGGAAGAGTCGTGCCAGGCCAGGACCAGATTCCCGTTACAATAAAATACCCATCGGGGTCTTTTTCGATTTTTGGCAGTTGTTCCACGTGAAGAATATCTTCCACGACCAGGGGATGGATGGTGAATTCCTGGGCCAGGTTGCCAATTGCCTTATCATCCTCCAACCCCTGGACCCGTATCCATTGAACCTGTTCAGGCAAGAGTTGGTGTTTTGCCGGGGTATTCTGGATCTGGAAACATTCTTTCGGGGTATAAATCCACCTTTCGATGCTGCTTCCTGATGTATGGATGCCTGTGTATACCGGGGTCCCGGGAGGCAGTCCAGCTTTTGCGCTTCTCTTCTTTCCTGGGGGGTGGGATTTCTTGCGGTTATGTCCCATTAGGTGCTCCTGAATCAAGGGATACGAAGGTCAAAGCAGTGGGGAAAAGACCCGGAAAAACTGTCCGGCAATTTTTTGCGCAAGGGAAAAGTGGCGAATATCCCTTAAGGTCATTTCCTGGCTTCTTCTTTGGGTTTCCAGAAAATCTGCCTTCATATCCTCAATGCTTGAGGTATTATACAACCAAATACCGCATTCAAAGTGAAGAAAAAGACTGCGGAAGTCCATATTTATGGTTCCAACCACCCCGTATTTATCATCTGCTACAAAGGTTTTGGAATGGATGAATCCTGGAAGGTATTCGAATATTCTTACCCCGCCCTCAATAAGTTGCCGGTAAAAGGTTCGGGTTACCCCATGAACGTACCATTTGTCCCCTATGTGGGGTGTAATTATTCGCACATCCACCCCGCTCTTGGATGCCAGAAGCAAGGCAGTAAGCATTTCGTTATCGATAATCAGGTAGGGAGTAGTTATGTAAACATAGGAATGGGAGCGGTTCAGAATATTTAAATAGACATTTTCCCCAACCCGCTCATCATCCAGGGGGCTGTCGTCAAAAGGCTGAACGAAACCGTCGGTTTTCCTTTTGGGCAGGCTCTCCCGGGGCTTGTAGTATCCGTAGTCCCTGGGCTCTCCATGTACATAATCCCATAGACGCAGAAACATGAGGGTAAGGCTCCACACCCCGTCTCCCTGAATTTGTATGGAGGTATCCTTCCAATGACCGTATTTTTCCACCGAATTGATGTATTCATCCGCTATGTTTATTCCCCCGGTGAATCCTGTGGTTCCATCAATAACTGCAATTTTCCGGTGATTCCGATGATTCATCATGGAGTTTAAAAACGGGCGAACCGGGTTGAACACCCCGCACTGTATTCCATACTTTTCCAGGTAACGGTTGTATCCCTTTGGAAGCTTCATGATACACCCTGCATCATCGTACATGACCCGGACATCCAGGCCTTCTTTGGCTTTTTCTTTCAGGATATCCAAAACAGCTTCCCACATAGTTCCTTCCTGGATAATAAAATATTCCAGGAAAATGAAAGACTGGGCATTTTTCAGTGCATCCAGTAAAGCGAGCCAGGACTGCTCTCCCGTTGGGAAGTAGGTCGACAGGGTATGAGCATATGGGGGATTATCCGCATAGTCCTGAAGATACTTAGATTGGCATCCAGCATCCGTATCCATGGCGGTAATGGTGTCCAGAATAGTTGGTTCTTTTTCCAGAACCTGTTGTTTTTTATGTTCGGTATGAATGAGAGTTCTTCTCATGGAGCTGCGGAGTTTGGTCCGTCCGATCAGATAGTACATAATACTCCCGAACACCGGCATGACGAGAATTGGTATGAGCCAGGCAATTTTATACGCCGGGTTGCTGGAGTTGTTCAGAATAATAATTACAGCAACCACACTTATTGCTGTGCTGAAGGAATAAAAAACGTATAGCCGGTTTTGAAAGCCCAATACGACCCAAAACAACAGGAGTATTTGGATAAGCAAGGCCAGGGAGTACAAAAAGGCACGGTGGAGAAAAAAGCTCCTCATTTTCGTGTACAGATTCATAGTTCGCTTCATGGATAGATTGTCCCGGTACAATACTATGGGGTAAACTTGGAATTCGCACAAGACCAGGGCAGGGTTAACGCAGGGCGAATATTAAAAGGGGAAAATACGTAAACCCAGGTGAACCAGGTCGCTCATGACTATAGATTCAAACCAATAACTCGACAATTGTCGAGTTATTGGTTTGAATCTATAGTCTCTCAGCTACTTTCATTCGTTTGCCCTGGACTAGGGCAGGAGGTAAACAATGGAGCTTGATTTTATCCGCGGTCACATGGGGGGGAATCTTATTATCTTACTCAAGGGTCACCAGATGCCTGAGGGAAGAGAACTGGA
>SKVS01000127.1 GCA_007129335.1 Spirochaetaceae bacterium | reverse complement strand
TGATTTTTTGAGTCGTTAGGAAATTCTCGGTAAATTTCTTTCAGGTTCAATCCCATGGAGTCCCGGATTTCCAGCGGGTTGGCTGGAACGTGTCGGGCTATTTCCACGATAACCCGGGGAACCCGGTAGTTTTTGCAGATTAGAAACAGGGCCGATAGCCGGCTATAGTCGAAATTCTCCTTTGGCGTTTTTTGCCAACCAAATGCATGGGTCAAAATATCCGCCACATCAGCCCGGTCGGGGTGGATTTTCTGATCCTGGTAACAACGACCGCTTGCCGGGCAGAACGTGCCCTGAAAGGAATGCAGAGCCATGTCCAGAAACAACAGATCGAGGATTATGCTTGCCCGTTTGCGGATTGCATCATCGGGGGCGTGGTCTACCAGGACGCAGAGGGGAGCAATGTCCTCTTCGTAATAGGTGTTGGAGTGCCATTCGCTGAACCCGTAAAGCATCCGCTGTTCGAGCCAGTTAGCAATTAGCTCGGCAGCCCTTTCGGCTTTTTTGCTTCCCCTTTGGCCAGAATTGGTGAACAGTTCATTGGTGAACAGGTGGCCAGCCAGGTACTCGCAGGCAGCGAACAGAATTTGGTGGTTTTCCGACCAATAACACATCCCGTCTTCCCCGGGTTCTGCCATGGAATATTTGAAATTCAAGATGCAGTTTTTTAGAGAATCCAGGGTTTGGGGACTAAGCAGATTTGAATAAGCGAAGTAGGCCTTGATCAGGCAGATCAGGCGGAAATCAGCACAATCGTGGCGCTGGTTGACAAAGTCGATCAGAGGCGAAAGTTGGGACTCGTCGATGGCTTGTCCCTTATCCAGTTGTAGAATTCCTGGAAAGCACTTTCCGGTCAGTTTGTGCTCCAGCCCCTGATCTTCCTGTACTGCCACTGTTTAGAAAATCTCCTTAACCAGTTGATCGTATTCAGCCTGGAGTTCTTGATTCAATGGAGTGCCCTCGGTTCGGAGTTTGAGAAACTTCCTAATCTGCTCGCTGCGCTTGTTGGTCAGGACAAATCGACGGGCTGCAATGAAGCCCAGAGTCATGAGAATAGTAAAACTGCCGGCCATAGCAATGCGAATACCAAGAATAGCAGATGATGGCTGAATAGGAATTTGCACTTCGGGAGTTGGGCGGATGTAGCCCGAAAGGGAAAGCATGAGCCCGAAAATGAATATGGCAACAGCCGATGAGGTCTTTCTGGTAAAGGTCATAATACCGCTGAAACTACCGGTGGCCCGATCTACCAGCTGTAGTTCTCCTGCGTCCACCGCATCGGGGAAGATGATCCAGCTCATCAGCTGAGCCCCGGCAAAACCCAGTGCGGTAAAAGCGGTAAGAATGTATGCACCGAGAACCGGCATACCAGAAGGGTAGGCTCCAACCCCGATGAATGCGGCGATAGCCAGGGGAAGTCCGAAGGAAAAAATGGTCCGCTTATCTACCACGTTCACCAAATGATGAATGAGGGGGAACATCAGTAGCTGTACGCCGACGAAAATTCCCAGAAAAATGGTGGTACTGCCCTGGGCAACATAGATTGAATAGTACACAATTCCTGCCGCCAGAATGTCCATAGAAATACTTTGGCTCAGATACATGCCAATCAGTCCCCGGAACGCCCGAACCCTTAAGGGGGATACGAAGGTGCTGAGGTGGAAAATTGATTTTTTTCTGGGTAGAACGACCCGCTCCCGGGTGAAAAATCCAATCAGAACCAGGGGAAGAGCAAAAAACAGGCCGAAACCAATGCCCACCATGAGGTAAAAGGTGTTCACGGTAATCTGACCTGCTTTCAGGCTGTCTAGAATGAAGGCGGGAATCAGGGTACAAATAGCAACAGAGAAGGTAGAAACCGCCAGGCGCATGACATTTACGGTGTTTCGCTCTTTAATATTGGTGGTAATTTCTGCTGAAAGGGAGCTGTAGGGAACAGCGATGACCGTTGAAATGGTGCTGTACAGCATATAAACCGTCAGGGAATACACCGCTTTCAGAATGTCCGAATCCCAGGATCCAATGGGTAGCCACATCAGGGAAAATATAACGCCCACCAGAAATCCCCCGACCAAAATATAGGGCCGTCGTCTGCCGATTGGGGTTCGGGTATTATCGGAAATTATACCCATCAGGGGATCGGAAACCGCATCCCAGATTTTTGAAATCATTATAGCTCCTGCAGCTAGGGCTGGAGCTATGCCAATTACATCGGTCAGAAATATGAGGTACAGGACCCCAATTAAGGCTTGTGCGCCGCCGCCGAATACGTCGCCCCAGGCAAACAGCAGTTTTTCCCGGGATTTCATTTGTTTTTCTATGCTCATTCCTTTCTTTCTCCTTCTTGTTTGATTTGTAATCTGACTTGTAACATGATCTGTAACACGATTTGCAAACGGATTAGCATCATTCGATTTTCCAGGCAATCAGCTTGTTGATTTCTGTACTGTGAAGATGGTCCATACTCATTTGTAAACTTTCCCAGGGGGTACGGGTACCTTGTTCGATTGCTGCATAGCGGTTAATCAATGATGCCGATGGTTCGGACAAGCTGCCAGCTGCCTTGAGTACCTCAGAAAAATCAACAGAACCCCGCCCCAGTGCACAGTCGGTTGATTTGCCCGAGGGTTCACGCTGAAAATCGCGAATGTGCAGTCCTGCCAACCGATTCCCCAGACGTTTTACCAGATCCACAGGGTTATGACCTGACTTTGTCGTCCAGTAGGTATCCAAAATGAATCCCACCGTGGTTAAGTTGAACAGCAGGTTGAATTTGGTTGTTCCGCTTGGTGTGATCGGTGTTAATGGGTGATTCTGATTTGTGGAAAATCGTTTCCACTGGATCCCATTGACAGGAGCAAACTCAAAATCATGATGGTGAAAAACCAGGGTAAGGGCGGCAGCGGGATTCTTGTTTAAATCCCAGCGGATTGTGTAGGTCTGAAGTGCCAGCAGAGGTAGGTTCATTGCTTTGTGTTCGCTTTTGATGCTACTCATGCTGCTGGTACTACCATTTGGCTCATTATGGGGTCCGCAACGTTCCCGGAGTTTCCACTGTTCTGGTTCCCCGGGAATAGTTCAGCGTAAGGCGGTGACCGTTGAAAGCAAAGGTATATTCTTCAGCTTCCCGCTGACCGCTGCCTGCGGGAATGTAGGGGCCTTCGAAGCGGTTGTACTGAAGGTTTACAGGAACCTGATTGATGAAGAACTCACCGCTGTACCTGGCTCGGAGTTCACTGGGAGTTGAGTCTCCGTTCAACCGGGTGGTGTAGGAAAGCGTTCTGTTTTCAACATCATACTCCAGGGGATTGGAAACGATTCGTGCCTTGAACTGGCCAAAGGATTCCACCGCTTGACTGGACAGTTCGGTGACAAAATAATGCATTCCCGGACCAAACTGAACAAGATCGTAGTCCTGGTCCAGTACATCCTTAACATGACCCCGGGAGAGCATATGGTCAACATTTCCCTCCTGCGACGAAATTTCAAAGGGAACAAAATGCATGGGGTGACGGGAGAGCAGGGCAATGTAGGCTGGACCAACCCGTCCAAAAATCATGCCTGCATTCAGGCGGGAGGTGTCGACTTCGTCAAAGAACTGAACCGGGAAGTAGGCGTGGGTGGTTTCCTTGACTACATGGGGTTCCATGAAACCGGGTTTTGTCGGTGGTTCGTACAGTTCAATCAGGACGTTTTTTTCCTGGACACCGAAGGGATTTCTGCCGTTGCCGGTCCAGTAGTTTGGGGTACTGCCTCGTCGGGGAATACGGGCCGGCTGGGTGGTGAACACCGAGACTTCATTACTCAGGTTTGCTGAGGACAGAGCGTGTTGATCCGCATAGTCCCCAACATGGTAGTCCTAGGCGG
>SKVS01000106.1 GCA_007129335.1 Spirochaetaceae bacterium | reverse complement strand
GCAAAACACCTGAGGGAACACCGGTATGTCCATGTAACCTTTCGAAAGCTCATACCAAAAGAACATTTGTCTGAACTCCCTGCGGATGAAATTTTTCAGACAATTAAAAACGAACTGTATGTAAACGATTATACCTGGCAAAGAAAGAATATGGTGCGAGTTGGTGGAAAAAAGCGGGCCGAAGGGGTAGAAAATTTTTTATACATTTGCCCCCAATGCAATGGGTTCCATCGCTTGTATGCACAGGGAAATAAGCTGGTTTGTCTTTCCTGTAAACATGAATATTTCATAAACGAATACGGGTTTATTGAAAACGGACCATTCGATAATCTTGTTGATTGGAACACCTATCAACAATCAAAAATTCCCGAATTAAAGGCAACGGAATTCGAAACCCTGGGTATATTTTACCGGGTTAACTACGAAAAGCTTACTTCCCGAAGGGTTGGAATAATAAAACTCGAATACGCCGATCATGAATTGGTACTAACCGGAGCAGTAAACGAAACCATACCTATTTCGGACATACGATACTTTAACCTTACCCAATTGAACGTTATTACCTTTGTTTATCAGGGCAGAAACTACTTCATTCGCATAGAGCATTTTAATCAGGCATTCAAGGCTGTTTGTACCAGCGGTTAGTTTTGGGGGCCTATTCTTTCAAGTTCTTTTGCTCTTGTTGGAACAAAGTCTCTGATGGCCACTACTAATGGCATAAGCACATCCGGGGGTATGGTTGCCAGGAAGTTCAGGTTATCCATTTCCCCTTTTCTCCACCTCTGCCCATTGGCAAGAATGGTCTGACATTTCTCGGTTCCTAACCGAGCGTAGAGCCAACTGGCCAGGGGGCTGTTCTTTAAGTCAAACTGGGTACTCCTGGTTCTGCCCTGAGACAGAAGATGATATACCGGATCTTTTTCGGAAATATGGAATTCTTGTACAGGAGGGAGGAGTTCATCTAAGGTTGTTTGGGTTCCACAGGGGGACACTGATCCCATGAAAAGGGCTAAAGGCCCATCGCCCCCGCTTTCCAGTGCTATAGCCTCCAAAATAATTGCAGTTACCAGTTTGGCTTCTAAATACCCTTTGGCAATGACAAGATTGTTCCGTGCCCGGTCGAGCATTCCTTCAAAAACAACCTTTTCCGGGTACCCGTTCCAGTCGTGGAAAATTTGTTCTGCCTGAAGGCTCCCGAGAAACCCGAGAATACCCCCGAGGGCCTGGCAGTATGTACGACAGGTATAATGCTCGGCAATTTGCAAATCCGGATTTAATTCGGGCAAGAGATTCCAGGTTCCTGAAAGAAACAGCCCTGGGTCATCCAGCTGAAAATCACCCACATCCTGATTTGCCATATGCAATGCCCTGCGAACCATGATCCGGGCTTCCCCTTGTTCTATTCCCACCGAAAGCAAACGCTGAAACAGCTGCTCACCTACCGAAATTTTGCGAAAAGGAATGGTTGCTTCAATGCAGGCAACAGCACCCAGTATGGATTGCCGGTCCAACCACTGACCCCACACATGGACAAGGGTTAATGCGCTAAAAAGTTCATTTGCTCCCGGGGCTTGTACAGGTTTTTGAGGGTCACGGTCAAAAAGTATCAGAACATCATGAAAAAGGTCGGTTAAACCTTGTTCTTCAGCGAGTTTCTCAAGACCAGGCAACCCGGCTTCTGCTCCCCCTCCCTGGGGACTTACGCTCTGGAGAAAATCCTCGTAGGTTCGGGGCCAGCATCCATCCACATTCCAGTACACCACATCATGGTACAAAACTGCTAACTCTTCGATTGGGTCTTCAGGGGTAAATTGGGCAAGATGTTCCAGGGTATGGAAATTCCGACGTTTGTTTTCCATTGCATAGTAGAGATCCAGGGATGTGGACTCAAGAACAGGCAGGGGTATTTCTACTCCAAGAGATTTGGACAGGGCAATAATCTGATGAATGAGACTATTGAGATTAGGTTTACAGTTCATGGAATAACTATATTACATGTAAGGGTTCAGGACAAACAACAGGAAGATATTTTCTGTAAAATCCATTCCCAATACTCTCCATGGGGTACAAGTTTTACATCGAGAGTGGCTCCGACCGAAGATTCATAGAGGCTTTGCCTCATTTCAGTGGGTGTAAAAAATCGTACTTCCTGGACTTCAACTGTTTGGAGGTTAAGGGTATCCAATGATTCGGTAAACCTGTAACCATAGACGTAGGAATGTTCGTTATTGATAAATTCCTTGTAGGTTGTTTTCAGGGTTTTCACTCCCCAGAATACCAGCTCCTGGTTTGTAGCCCGAATACCTAATTCCTCGTGTAATTCCCTTACCGCGGCATGTTCTGGTGTCTCCCCTGCTCCAACATGCCCCGCGGCCGAAATGTCCCACATTCGGGGATAAAGGTCTTTACCGGGGCTTCGCAGTTGAAGAAGGACCTGACCATTGGGTCTGTACAACCAAACATGGGCTGTGCGGTGCCAGAGTCCCAGGGTATGGGCCCGGCTCTTGAGAACCCTTTGGTTGGCAGGAATATTGTGTTCATTGAAAATATCTATGATTTCATCTGCCATTATGAAAAAGGATTTCCTAGGGTGTACCGGGTATTTCTGACAGTTCAACCATAATACCAAAATGATCCGAGACAAATATTCCATTCACCGGTTCGTGGAAGACCAGGTCGGCAGATATGACCATATCCGGGGTAAAATGGGATGACAGAAAAATAAAATCGATTCTTCGAGGGGTGGATATGTCGAAGTCGGCTATGAGCAGATCGACTCCTTCTTTGGGAGTTCCTTCGGCAAAATGGGGTGCCCCATCAAAAAAGGTATTGGGGTTTTCCTGGGGATCCCACGTATAACCTGGACTTCCGGGATTCATAAGAGCATAAGGATCCAGAAGACCAAATTCCTGCACGAGCTCAGACAGAGCACGGGATTCCAGGGTTGTATTGAAATCTCCCATAACAATAAAGGGATAGGAATGTTTTTCGGTAATGCGTCGTATGAAGGCTGCAACCTGTCGAATATCCGATTCGGTTCGTTCGTTCCGCTGTTCGAGGGTATTGAGTATTTCCTGTCGTTGTGAAGGGTCAATTTTCCCTTCGGCAATAAAACGATCGAGGGTTTGTTCGGTTTGAGGTGACATAATGAGACTAAAATGGGTATGGGTGTTGAATACTATTACAGGATTTCCATGAATAGTAACCAATGCTGCCATAACATTTCTTACCTCGCTCAAATGTGCAGAGAAAAACCGGGATTGAACTCCCCCGCCGCTTAATCGCTGCCCCCCAAGGTAGCGGATTTCTTGATCTCTTTGAGCAAGGACTGCCAAGCCTTCGGTAAAGTTTACCGGAATTCCCAGGCCGAACAGTTTTACCCCGGAGTTCCCAACCTTCCAAACCGCCTTGTGACCGAGGGCCCGGGCGAGAGAACGGGAAAAAGGCCCGACCTTATTGGCTTCCTGAATTCCCAGGATATGGGGATTCAGTTCCTGAAGGCCCATTACAAGAAGTTCATTCCTGGCCCTGCGTACCTGGGGTGTTTCATACTCCCCCATTTTGAACGTACCAACACCATCGATTCCATGCCATACATTATAATTCACCACGCGCACAGTCTGCCCAGCCCCGGATTCTGCAAAACCGGGCAAAAGAAAGACGAAGAAACACAGCACAAGAAAAACATAGACAAACCGATTTGTTATGGTGGAATTGTTCATTTGTCTATTGTATTACACTGATAAGGGGTATTCAATTAATATCTTTGCCGTACTCCTATATTCCACACATATGCAAAAGAACCTACCTCTATTTTATATCGCTTTTGCAGGTATACGAAATACTTTCCGCTAAGGTCTGCGTCTTCTTCGGT
>SKVS01000154.1 GCA_007129335.1 Spirochaetaceae bacterium | reverse complement strand
TCATCGGCCTTTTCCTGGCTGCCGGGCAAACCCAGTTCTTCGCGGATGGATATAACCGGAATATCCAAATGGGACAAATCAGCTGAAGCTCCTGGATAGCTGCCAATGAGGATTATTGCATCGAAATCTTCAGGATTCCGCCTTACATACTCCCAAGCCATAGCACCGCCTAAACTGTGGCCCGACATGATCCAGCTGGTAATGTCATCATTCGATCTTACAATTCTTTTGGCAGCATTAATGTTCAAGAAAGCAAAATCCAGGGGCATGTCCACAATAAATACGGTGTAACCCTGGGCAGCAAGTCCGGACCAAAGGGGAATGTAGGCCCGGGGATCCACCTTTGCTCCGGGGTAGAAGATAACCCCACTGCGAACCTGGCCGGTGTGGGAATCCAGTCGGTAAACAGGACGGTCGAACCCAAAGAGTCCGTTTTCCTCCAGCTGTTGAATTTCACTTAAGGCAATTTCATCGGGTTGGTACGAGGGACCAAGGATAACGCAGGAGCTGAGAAAGCTTATTACCATAATCAACATGAACATGGTAAAAACCGGCCTGGAAATGACACGTTTCAATTGGGGGAGTTTCATCATGGGTTTAAATTAGTTATTTTGTCAGGTTTAAGCAATCGTTTTTTATACTGGTGTCAGCCATTAATCAAGCGCCAGAAGGTAATAACCGGGTAAAACTCATAGCCCGACTGGGTAATAATTTGTACCAGCGGGTCCTTCATTTCCTTCCTGCTGAACCGCCAGGACTGGGAGCCCAGAACCGGTTGACCATCCTGGACCATGAGCCCGTAAACCATTCCCCCGTGGAATTGGGTAAAGGTAATACCCCTGAAAAACGCCGCACTCATGGCTCCACCCAGGCGGGCTTTGGAACTGCCCGATACTCCCGCAGACCACCGAATGGTTCGACTGGTATCCAAACTGCGAACCCGGTTCCCTTTTTTTGGGAGTTGCACAATAATTCTGGATATAGCTGTAAGACCCTGGGTTTCCATGATGCCTGCCCATTTTGCATCAGCATAGCGATGCTCGATGATGAGCTTTTTACCCCAGCGGGAGGCTCGAACCTGAAATGGCAGATCCATTTCATTTATTCCCATGATCCGCTGCTGCAGTTCTTCCACCGGAACAGGCGTGTCAACAGACGGTGGGACCTTGGCGGCCCAGCTGGCCATGCGGGGCCAGAGAAAAAGCTGCAACACCAGGTAAGCCAGCAATACCAGTCCTAAAATGGGGAGCATATCCCAAAGAGCCTGAGTGCGTTCCACCGCCTCGGGATTAGGAAACAGAACAGGCAGGGCTGTTATTCGATTTTCAATGGCCTGCCTGTCTGCTGCCTGAACAGCAAAAACCAGGGGTCCTGCGATGAATAAAAGAACCTGCCCCCGCTCATCCCGGAGGGTAAGACGGGTCTGGCCGCTGCTGGTAGTAGAACTCTGGTAGGAAAAACGGCTACGCAGGGCCTGGAGAATCTGGCGGGATTCGGCACCATCGGTACCGGCTACAGGAACAACCAGCGCACTGGAGCCATCATCCCAGAAAGCATGATAGCCCTGATACTGCTGCCCTGTTTCCGAAGAGGCACCGCCGGGGGGAACCGGAATGTTCAGGGTCTGGACCCGATCGGCCTGCAATGCCTGGTTAATATTCCCCAGCATATCCTGGCGAACAAGGTAGGGTTCGGGTTGGGGAACAAGGAATACCCCAAGCAGTCCCAGCATAACGGGCAGAATAATGCTGCCAAAGGCATACAGAAAGAACAGAATTACCCGACCAATCCGCAGTGACGATGTGTTTTGCTTCTTTGCCATGTCTTATACCTCAGCCACCTGTACTCCCAGGATTTCCCCGTAATACATGAGGTGGTAGTCCTTCTGGGGGTAGTTTTGCTCCAGAGCGGAATCAACAAATCCCTCTGGTACGATGTCATTTTTAAAGAGTATTCGGCACTCAATGACCATGTCCGCTTCAGCAAAAGACGGCGCAGCGACAGTCTCTGCTTGAACAGGAGTAAGGGAAGTCAACCCAAGCTTGTCTGTGTCCCTGCCGGATTTAGTCCCGAGAATTTTCAGGTCATTCTTGAATGATTCCGGGAAGGTACAGAGGGTAAAGGTGGGATACTGCTCCATAAACTGGTAGGTGTAGCGGGTTGGACGAACAGCCGCTATGGCACAGGGCTTGTTCCACATGGCCCCAATGAACCCCCAGGCCACGGTCATGCAGTTGTACTGCTGTTGGGAAAAATCCCCCGCACTCAGGAGCATCCAGCGGTTTAAAAGGGTGTTAACCACAGATAGGTTCAGGTCTTTTGGATCAATACGTTTCATGGGTAAAAGTATAGTTCAAATTCGGACACCTGTGGTTACCTGAATCCAGTAAATCAGAACATATGAGCTTCGGTGCACTCACTTCTTACTAGGGAAAATGCTGCCCTGAGCAAGGTCTTCAGATATGGTTTGGGCGGCTTTACGCCCCTGACCCATGGCCAAAATCACCGTAGCAGCCCCCAGAACTATGTCACCCCCGGCATAAACCCCGGGAATACTGGTCCGGTTGCAATCATCCACCACAATGTTACCCCGGCGGTCGGTTTCCAAGTTTCCGGTGGTCTGACGAATCAAAGGATTCGATAGATTTCCCAGGGCAGGAATAACCGTGTCCATTTCCATTTCGAAGAAGCTCTCAGGAATAGGAATGGGGCTTCGCCGGCCCGATTCGTCGGGCTCCCCGAGTTCATAGTTCTGACACTCAATGGCCCGGACCCTTCCCTCCTTATCCCCCAGGATTCGGGTGGGGTTGGTCAGGAAATGAAAGCGAATTCCCTCTTCCTCGGCGTGATCCACCTCCTCAGCCCGGGCGGGCATTTCGGTTCTGGTCCTGCGGTATATAATAAAAACCTCCTGGGCTCCCAGGCGCAGGGCCATGCGGGCAGCATCCATAGCGACATTACCGCCCCCAAGTACTGCTACTTTTTTTGATTGGTAGATTGGGGTGTCGACTCGGTCCCGGTCGTAGGCCTTCATCAGGTTAGCCCGGGTCAGGTACTCGTTGGCACTGAAAACCCCGATCAGGTGCTCGCCCTCAATTTCCATGAATCGGGGCAGGCCTGCCCCTGAACCGATGAACACAGCGTGAAAACCGTCGGTTTTCAGCAACTGCTCGATGGTTCTGGTTCGGCCAATCAGGAAGTTCATGTGAAACTGCACTCCCATGGCTTTTAGCTGTTCAATTTCTTTTTCCACAATTGCCTTGGGCAGGCGAAATTCGGGAATTCCGTAAATCATGACCCCGCCGGGCTTGTGAAAGGCTTCAAATATTTCCACCCGGTGGCCCGCTTTGCGCAGGTCAGCTGCGGCGGTAAGGCTCGCAGGCCCTGAACCCACAATAGCAATTTTGTACCCCGTATCGCCAAGAACATGGGGTACTTCAACCTTCCCAGTATTCCGCTCCCAGTCGGCAACAAAACCTTCTACCCGGCCGATGGCTACGGACTTCCGGGGATCCTTTAAAGATTTTCCCACGGTGCAGGTCAGCATACACTGGATTTCCTGAGGACATACCCGGCCGCAAATTGCCGGGAGCAAACTGGCCTCTTTTATAACATTTATGGATTCCTGGAACCTGCCTTCGGCGGCTTTTTGAAGGAAGGCTGGAATATCTATGGCAACCGGACAACCCTGAATGCAGGGAGCATTTTTACACTGCAGACAACGCAGGGCTTCGACCCGGGCCTGTTCGGGGCTGTAGCCCAGGGCTACCTCCTGTTGGTTGCAGGCCCTGATCTGGGGATCCTGGGTTGGCATGTCCATTTGGGGTATTGCCAGGCGATCCTTGGCTTTCAACTGTCCGGAATTGAATCGGGG
>SKVS01000226.1 GCA_007129335.1 Spirochaetaceae bacterium | reverse complement strand
TTACGAGGCTCTTGCAGAAATTCTTTTTGATATTGCTTCCAACAAAAGCATTTGAACCTCTTATTCCCGGACCCGGGTATGCCGGTTTGGTGGGCAGGTTTCTGTGGGGAAAAGAGTTTTATCATGGATTTCGACTTGCCCTTGGGTTTTGCCTTCTTCTTTGGTGTTCCGGCTTCCTCTACGCCCAGGATGGAACTCAGAATGGAACTCAGAATGGAGCCCAAAATGCTGGCCGGGAAAACCTTTTCCTCGATGTTGTTGCTGGAGATTCCATATTCGATGCAATCCATGTAGCATTTGGGGTGGATGACCCCGAAGTATACCTGTCGTATCTCCTCAAAGGGCATAGAAACAGCATGACCATGACCATCGAATTATCCCGTCGAAGAGGCTTGTTCCGCCAGTCTGTTCCGGTTCTCGAGGTGGTCCGGGAAGCTTGGTACGATCCTTTCCTGAGTGTTTTTGCTGTATCCCGGATCACGGACTCGGAAGATTATAGTGTCTTTCCGGATTTCTCCAGCTTTTGGACGAGCTGGACCCATGTATCCATTCATTCGATACCTATTCCTGACCTGCCATTCCCCCTGGAACAGGCTCAGATTACCCTTGAGTTGAGAATTGAGCCCTACCAAATCGATTCGGCACTCTGGATATTGAAGCCCTTCCATGCTCGCAGAATCCGCACTTTTCGGGTAACCTTTCCTCTGCAAGGATTCATGGAATGATAGGGTTTAAAGGATTTAAAGGTCGAGGCAGAAACAGTTCACCGTCCAGAAACAGTTTAAGCGGTTTATTGGCAATTTTCCTGCTCTATGGCTTCATTGTTACTCTTATGCTGATCCTATCCTTTCAGCTGCTCCATGGTTTTGAGTTTCAGCAAAATGTGGTTCTGTGGGTAGTTTTGGGTATAGCCATAATGCTGCCTGTCGTACTGGTTCTTTCGGTAGGTTTCCAGGTATTCAAGTTACTCGTTGATCGCAGGAACCGGAGACCAGGGGCTGGATACCGATTGAAGATGCTAGCTGGTTTCTCTATTCTCATTCTTTTGGCAGCTATACCCCAGGGAATTCTGGCTCTGAACTTTATTCGAACAGGAGTTTCTACCTGGTTTCGTCCTGATCTTATGTACTCTCTGGAAGGGGGATTATCCCTTGCGGTAGAATATTACCAACAGGAGTCCCGACGGCTGGAAGATTTCTCCCAATCGGAAATAGTCAGAAACGTACTGCGGACTGCATTGGATGATCCCGATCGGGCTTTGGGTTTGCTTATGCAGTTCCGCCCTGAACTTGCAGCCCTTCAATTAGTCGATAATTCGGGTCTTCAGCTGGGTTTTATTGGTCCCTCTGCCTTCCAATACGATATTCGACGCCTTCTTCAAGAGCCCTACGGGCGATTGGTTCGGGTTTCCTTGGTCAACCGGGATGTAATCCGGTTAAAGGTACCTGTTCCCAGTGCCCAAAATCCCTTGGGTGCATTGCTCATGAGCCTGGAAATTTCTCCGGATTTTGAATACCGGGCAAGAAACCTCCAACGCAGTTTGCTCTACGTTACCCAGTTTACCGAAAACCAGGCTTTGTTTACCTTTGGTGTAGTCATTTTTTACGGGTTGTTTTCCATTCCCCTAATTTTAGTGGCAATGCAGGTCAGTTTCTTTCTCAGTAATCAGATGGTCCACCCCATAATGAACCTTGAAGCTGCTACTAAGAAAGTTGCCGAAGGGGATTTCAGCTATCGGATTCTCAGCCGGAGGGCTGAAGATCTGGATCACCTGACTACCTCATTCAATGCCATGATTTCCGAGTTGGAAAAATCCCGAAATCGACTGGTCCATTCGGAGAGAATAGCAGCCTGGAAAGACATGGCCCAACGTCTGGCCCATGAAATTAAAAATCCCCTGACCCCGATTAAATTATCCGCAGAACGTCTGGTGAAGAAATACGATCAGGCTTCTCCTGACTATGGGGATGTTCTCCAGAGATCGGTGAAAACCATAATGAACGAGGTGGACCGTCTTGATATGATGTTAACGGAATTTCGGAATTTTGCCCGATTACCCCATCCTGAACCGGTTGAGTTTCCCCTCCTGCCCATGGTGAGGGAATTCCAGGATTTATACCAAAATTACCCAAACATCCGTATAGACATTTCTGGCTTATCTGATAATACTATGATGTACGGTGATCCGAAACAGATTCGTCAGGTTCTGGGGAACCTTATCAAGAATAGTATCGAGGCGTTTCAGTATTCCGGATCAATAAAACTGGGGGCCTTTCGGGTGAGCAAGGCCGATCGGGAATTCTGTCGAATTATTCTGGAGGATGATGGCCCGGGGCTGCCTCCGGATGTGCCGATTTTTACCCCCTACTATACGACAAAACCCAACGGTACAGGTTTGGGGCTGGCCATAGTGGAGCGGATCATTGGGGATCATTCTGGAAAAATATCCTATGAATCGACCCCCGGTGCGGGTGTCCGGTTTTACCTTGATTTTCCATTGGCTTAGGGAGGCAGAGTTTGAACACAATTCTGGTCATTGATGATGAACAGGGAATTCGTCAGGTTCTTCAGGATATATTGGAGGATGAAGGTTACCAGGTTCTTACTGCCGAAGATGGTCTTGACGGGTTGGCCCGGTTGAAACAGTCGGTGGTGGACCTTGTTATTCTCGATGTGTGGCTGCCTAAAATGGGCGGCATTGAAGTGCTGGAAAAAATTAAATCAGATTTCCCGGAGATTGAAGTAATCATTATTTCCGGTCATGCCAATGTGGATCTGGCGGTAAAAGCGATTAAGCTCGGTGCCTTCGATATGATGGAAAAGCCCTTGACCATGGAGCGGGTTCTTACCCAGGTTCGCAATGCCCTAACTATTGAAGCTCTGCGAAGGGAAAATGAACAGCTGAAAAGTTCTTTGGTCAGCCAGGATGAAATGTTGGGTAACACCAGTCAAATGACCCAGATTAGATCGTTAATTCAGCAGGCTGCTCCAACCAATGCTACGGTTTTTATTACCGGCGAAAACGGAACGGGTAAAGAACTGGTAGCCCGACAGATTCACAACCAAAGTCACCGCAGGAAGGCCCCCTTTGTAGCGGTAAACTGCGCCGCTATTCCGGATAACCTCATAGAGTCTGAACTGTTCGGTCATGAGAAAGGATCCTTTACCGGAGCAATCTCAAAGAAAAGAGGAAAGTTTGAACTTGCCCAGGGAGGTACCTTATTTCTGGATGAAATTGCCGACCTTTCCCTGTCTGCTCAGGCAAAAATTCTTCGGGCAACCCAGGAACTGAAAGTTGAAAGGGTTGGGGGAGAGGAGTCCCTGGATATAGACTGCCGAATTATTGTGGCTACCAATAAGGATATGCAAAAAGCCGTGGCAGAAGGACGGTTTCGGGAGGATTTGTTCTACCGGCTCCACGTTGTGCCTATACACGTGCCTAGTCTGCAGGAGCGCCGGGAGGACATTCCGGTTCTTGCAGAACATTTTCTTCGGCAGTTTCAGCTTGTTCTGCTGGGTACCGAAGAGCCTGTTCATCTCGAATTTTCTCCGGAAAGTCTTGCCAAGCTCCAACAGTTTTCCTGGCCCGGGAATATACGCCAGTTCCGAAATGTTATTCAAAGAATTGTAGTATTTGCCGAGGGGCCGGTTATTCTGCCGGAAGATGTAGAAGCTGCCCTGAGTGACGAGCGGCGTGATGAGGCAAAACACCAAATCCAATCTACGGGTTTGGAAAAATTCTTTCACCTGCCCCTGGGTGAGGCCCGGGATCAATTTGAGCGGAAGTATATTCTTCAAAAACTCAATGATTCGGATTACAATATATCCCAGGCAGCCACAGCAATGGGTATTTATCCGAGCAACCTTCATGGAAAAATGAAGCGGTTCGGAATA
>SKVS01000119.1 GCA_007129335.1 Spirochaetaceae bacterium | reverse complement strand
ATCGGCATGCCCTCTGAGAGTCACATTGGCTTAAAAAATGTTGATTCCCGATTGCGAATGCATTTTGGCGGTTCGTACCGGGTGTTCCTGTTTTCCGCTGAATCCCGGGGCACCACAATCGCCTTGAAATTACCCGGGGAACACCAAGGGGGAGACAATGGCATATAAGGTATTGGTTATTGATGATGAACCCTGGTCGCGGAATTTGGTAGTTTCTCTGATTCAATGGAAGGCTCTGGATCTCCAATTGATTGGCCAGGCCGAGGATACCCACGAAGCCCTGGAAAAAATCCGCCAACTCCAGCCCCAGATCATTGTTACCGACATGAAAATGCCCGGTTTAAACCCGGTAGATTTTTTACAGATGATCAATGGTATGAGTCCAATGGCCCAGTTGATTGTTCTCAGCGGCTACGATGATTTTGGCTACCTGCAACAGGCTCTGCGATCCGGCGCAGTGGATTACCTGTTGAAACCCGTTGATCCTGAACTCTTGAACAAGAATCTGAAAGAATGTATCCGCAGATTGAAGGAGAATCTGGCCGGAGGATTCGCCGATCCCCGGGTGTACCAGGAATATGTATGGTACCGGAAAAAGCTTTTACAGGAATTGTCCGAACTGGATTCCCGCTCGGTAGGTAATACCCTTAGCGCACTGTTTGCTCTCTTGGAAGGTAAGCTGTTTTTTCCTCAAGATCGCTAGATGCTCGAAGGGATTTTCATGGAATTGCTGGACCAATTAGCAAAGTTTTTGCAGGATTTTCCCCTTGAGCATGAAGAATTTACCTCCCATCGGAACCAATGGGAGAACAGTCAGTTAGAACAGGATGCTCAGGAAATACGCAAAGTTCTGCAGGAAGCATATCAGTGGGGGATCCGGTGGGTACAGCAGTACCAAAATTCCCGGAAGTTTCTGGATCCCGCTGAGGTTGCCCGTTACATCGAGCAACACTATTTACAAAGTTTGGCCCTGGATTCCCTGGCAAAATTGTTTCTGGTTACCAAGGAACATCTGTGCCGCACATTTCGACAGAAATATGGCATGACAATTCTGGATTTTATTACCAAGTGCCGCATGGAACAGGCAAAAAACCTCCTTGGGCAGGATGATCTGCCTATTAAGGATATTCCCGTTCTCTGCGGGTATGCCGATTTGCCCTATTTTTACCGGGTATTCAAGCAGTATTTTGGCATGACTCCAGCCCAGGTGCGACAGTCCTTGTTTCAGGAATCGGGTAATGGCTCATCAATTGAGCCAACAGATGAAGAACCATCAATATAATCCAAAGCCGAATGCTAATAACCGGCATATCAGCCCGGGAAAACCGGAGTGATACTGAAAGAAATCAAACGAAGGAGTTGTGTATGAAAAAGACACTGTCAATCATGGTTTTCTTTCTGTTGTCGGTTCTCTTGGTTCTGCCGGTATTCGCCGGAGGAAGAGCTCAAGGCCCTGGAACATCCGGGGATGTACGAAATGTTGAATTGCGGGTATTTATGAGTTTTCCCCGCTTCCGGGATCAGTTCGAAGCTTACTTCGAGCAGTTCAAAGCCTATCAGCTCGAACAGAACAACATCAATGTGACAATCAAGCTGGAAATGCCTCCTGGTGACCAGGCGAATCAAATACTGCGCACCCGTTTTGCTGCCGGTGATGCTCCGGATGTGTACACTCTGCATGCAATTGCGGACATTCCTACCTTTTACAAGGCCGGCTACATGGTTGACCTTTCTGGGGCAGAGTTTGCGTCTAACCTTTTTGACGGGGTGAAAACCACCGTTACCTACGACGGCAAAGTTGTTGCCCTGCCTCTGGAAAGCTTGGCCTGGGGTTATTTGTACAACCGGGACATTTTTGCCCGGCACGGATTAACCCCACCTCGAACCATTGCCGAAATGAGGCATGTGGTAGATACCCTGAACGCTGCCGGCCAGGCACCCTTTGTGCTTGCCTTTCAGGAATCCTGGATTCCCCAGCTAATGATGGCCCTGTCCCTCGGCGGAGTAGTGAACTCCCAGGTCCCGGATTTTGTGGACCGAATGAACAATGGACAGGCCTCGTACCGGGAAGTTCGCCAGGTATTTGAAATAATCGACATTATCATGGCTAATGGTACTGCCCGACCCTTTGAAGTGGGAAGCGTTGCGGGTTCTGCGGCCTTTGCCAATGGCGAAGGGGCAATGTGGGTTCAGGGTCCCTGGATGGCCGAATCGATTCTTCAGGTGAATCCCGACCTGAACTTTGGTGTAGCTCCCCTGCCGGTGAGCAATAATCCCAACGGTGCAATGATCAACCTGGCTACTTCTACCTCGTTGGCGATTTCTCCCGAATCCCCGAACAAGGATGTGGCAATGGACCTGTTAAACTTCATCCTCCACGCTGAAAAGTCCCGAGCCCTGTTCGAAGAACTCAAGTTTAACCCTGTTGCTTCGTTCCACGACTATCCGATTTTCCCCTGGATCGAGGAAGCAATGACCTATGTTTCCCAGGGTCACGCATACTTGGACCTGTCCCTGCCAGGCAGTGTAACCGGTGAAACCGCGAATCTGTTGCAAACCTACTATTTGCAAGGGGTGAGTCAGGACGAAATCATTGCCACCCTGGACCGGACCTGGGCGCAGGCTCTGAGGGCGGGAAATTAAAGAAAAAAATTTGGAATGAGCGTTACAATGATCATTGCACAGAACATTGCAATGATAACAGAAAATTCCCGACCCCAGCAGCAAAAGGAGCCGGGTAATTGAGTACGAGCCATCTGCTTTCGGGCAGGTGGCTTTTTTCGTTGGTTAGCATTGGTTCATGAGGTTTTTCTGGCGTATAATGGGTAGTTGTGCGAATGGGGATAAGAATCGATGACAAATACATCTTTTAACCCGCTTCAAGAAAACTATTGGTGTTCATCGAATCGCACCATCTCCATGGCGAACTGAAGAGCACAAGAAATGAAACTGGAGTATGAATTGGCAAAGGGAAAAGCTAAAAAAGACGCAAAAGAAAAGCCAATCGAAGTTACCTTATGGAATGCTGCAAACAAACTGCGTGGTAGTGTGGAACCGGCATCATACCATTCCATTTTAGAATATATCATAACTAATCCCATAAATTGGACATCTGATAAATTTTACCAATTGAATACAAGGGAGGAATTGTAAAATGAATGAATCCCACGAATCCCAAAACACCGAATACAAATCCTCCTGGCACGATGAGTACCTAAAGTGGATCTGCGGATTTGCCAATGCCATCGGCGGCATGATCTATATCGGTAGGGATAACAACGGTACGATTTTAGGTTTGTCTGATTACGCCAAACTCATGGAAGACCTTCCCAATAAAATTAGAAATGCTATGGGTATCATTTGTGACGTGCAACTCCATGTAAAAGATGCAAAGAAGTACATCTCCATCAAGGTTAATCCTTATTCGGTACCGGTATCTCTACGTGGCAGGTACTATTACCGCTCCGGTAGTACCAAAATGGAACTCACTGGTGTAGAGCTCAATGAGTTTCTTATAAAGAAAAAGGGTAAAACCTGGGATGACATGGTAGAAGAAAATGCAACCATCAAAGACATAGATGAAAAAAGTATTGCCCAATTCATTAAAGACAGCAGCGACAAAGGCAGATTGCCCGAAACCAAAGGTTTAAGCACCTTACAGTTTTTGGAAAAACTCAAACTCACCTCCGGCAAAAAAATTAAGCGGGCAGCCATTATTATGTTTGGCAAAGACCCCATGGGTTTTTACCCCAACGAAATTATCGAAAAAAATGGGGGTATTTCTACGACCCTGTTTCCCAATTTGTTCTTGAATGCTGTTGGCCTTAGATCAGCAAGAAACGACGGTGAAAAGAGGGGTGAAAGTTCGGAGAAAAGTTCGGAGAAAAGTTCGGAGAAAATTT
>SKVS01000294.1 GCA_007129335.1 Spirochaetaceae bacterium | reverse complement strand
TCTCTACGATGGTATCAGGATTCAGATTTTGCGGGCTTTCAATACTGTCTGCAATGCTGACCTTATCGTTATCGTCGCCGGTATACCAAACATCGTTTAAGGATAATATTGATGTACCCGAAACCTTCATCATGGTTTTTTCAAAATCCCGATCACTCATTCCCAGTTCTTTTGCAATTTCCTGATCGGTAGCTGCACGGCCAAAAGATGATTCCAGCTTTCTTATTGCTTCCTCAATCTCCCTGCCTTTTTGTCTAACCGATCTTGGAACCCAGTCGAGGGTACGTAATTCATCGAAAATCGACCCCCGAATACGTGTTACTGCGTAGGTTTTAAACTTAACATGTTTGTCCGGGTCAAACTTCTCAATGGCATCGAATAATCCAAAAACACCGTAACCAACCAGATCATCGAACTCCACATTCTGAGGCATTCCAACGGCCACCTTACCCGCAACATATTTCACCAGTGGAGCATACTGCTTGATTAATGTCTCACGAATATCTGGATTCTTTGACCGCTTGTATTCTTTCCAGAGGTCCAACTCTTCTTTTTCGGTCATAAGCTGTTCAGCCATACTCGTCCCTATTGTCCCTTCTTCAAGGCAGTGGATATTGCCTTGGCAATCAATTGTGGATCCATGCCTCCGGTGTTACCTCCGGATGATTTTGCTGGTGAGCTTTGATTTGGCATAAAATCATCTTCCGATGTGTTCGAATCATCGCTCCCCTCACTATAGAAAGTTGTTTCAAACCCTGCAATATCTGGAAGGTTATCAACACCCGCATAAAAGGCATCTTCACGAAATTCCTGGTCATCTTCTTGGGTATCCAGGGTTGAACTGCCACCAGAATCTGATTCAAGGGCATTCTCAGCTACCTCTTCAATAACCTCCGATAAAGAAGACTCTTTCGTAAAAATATTATCCGATTCATCATCTTCATCGCCCATGGCCTGGTAATTCTTTTTTGGCGGTGATGTCTGGGAGCTCGCTTGTTCACCATCCCCATCAATAACGTAGTTTACCAACCGTCCGGTTACCGGCTCTCCATCCCTGGGGCTATCGAAGGTATCCAGATCACCATCGTTCTGTTTTCCATCGAGCAACTCGGGTAAGTATTTCTTAACCAGAAAACTTCCACCAGCATAACCGAAAACTACCAATGCACTGGATAATGCCGATCGGAAAAGGATTACCGGCAAGGCATTTTGTGAAATTATCCCCAACCCTATAAACATTACGAGGCACCCACTGCCAATGATAATGATTGTTTTCACAACTAGCCCCTCCATTCTACTGTGAAAGTCCGTTTTCTTCCAGTTCAGCCTCAGGTTTTTCCTTTAAAAATCTAAATCCTTAAATCATCCTATTCTTGGTGAGAACCAAAAAGCTTTTTCAGAAACTTTCCAATACCGCCACCTTCACGATACTCAACCTTTTCAAGCCTGCTCACTATTTGATGCACGCAGGCTGATGCCTTACCTTTAGGATCAACTACCGTAAATGGCTTTTGCTTGAGTACCGACTGTTGTACAATTGGATCATCGTAAACGTAACCAAGGTAATCGACCTTTAAATTCAGAAATTGACTTGCTATATTAATAACCCGTTCTGCTACTTTTTTCCCTTCAGTTACGGATTTTACCCTGTTAACTATCAATTTCAAGCCCATGCCTGTAGATTCAATTTCGGTAGCAATTATTTTGATAATTCCGTAAGCATCGGTTATGGCCGTAGGTTCGGGAGTAGTAACAATAATGGTTTCATCTGCAGCTGCTATAAAGGAAAGAACGTTGTTTGAGACCCCGGCAGAGGTATCGATAATGATGATATCTGCAGAAGATAATTCAGCTAGTTCATTAATGAAATTACCCCGCTCTTCATCGGTTAGGTTGGCTATCTTAGAAAAACCCGATGCACCAGCAACTATTTGAATACCATAGTTCGTGTCCATGATTATGTCTTTCATGGTCTTTTGCTTTCTAATGAGGTGATACAGGTTATATTTGGGAATAATACCTAAAACCACATTAACATTCGCAAGGCCCAAATCAGCATCCATAAGAATAACTTTCTTCCCAAGTTTACCATAGGCCAGGGCAAGATTTGTCGACAGGTTTGTTTTTCCAACCCCGCCCTTACCACTGGCGACAGTAATAATTCTTGTACGGGATTTCCCTACCTGGGGGTTTTGTTTCATGATCTCCCTGAGAGCTTCTGCTTGATCAGCCATAATTTACTCCGTTACCATTGTTTCAAATCGTTGTTCAAGACCCGTTCTATTTACTTTAAAGCCCTCAAGGTAGAGCAATAATGACATAGGATCGGCTTTCTTTATATCGTGAGGTACATTTTGACCGGTTGTTACATAGGAAAGAGTTTTCCGCTTTTCCCATAAGGCACTGATAATGCTACCAACCTTTGAGGTTTCATCCAACTTGGTGATAATGACCGATTGGTATCCAAAAGGCTCGAACTGCTGGAGAATTTCCAGCATGTCTGAACCCTTGGTTGTTGCACTCATGGCCAAGTGTACTTCCGCAGTATTTCCTGCAGAAGCAAGAAGGCTTTTCATTTTTCCAAGAGTGGCATAATCCTTGGGACTCTTGCCAATAGTGTCAATAAAAATAACATCCGCATCGGCGTACAAATCCAGATATTTACGCATGTCATTCGGTGTTTCGACCGCACTGACCGGAATTTCCATAATTTCACCGTAGGTTTCAATCTGTTGTCGAGCACCAATACGGTAATTGTCGATAGTTAAGATTCGAACTTCCTTGCCACGGAGTCCCCCCTCCTTACCCAAACGATACATGGCAGAGAGTTTTGCAATAGTAGTTGTTTTCCCTACACCCGTAGGACCAACCAGGACAAAAACATTTGGCTGTTCGGGTCGACGCTTGACATGAAGGGAAATACTTTCGCCTATCCATTCCAAGGCTTTCTGGTGTACCAATTCACCGTTGTTCAATGATTCTACACTCATTTCCCTGCGCATACGGGTTATGAACTGTTCAATATATGCTCGGGATAATTCATTCTCGAACAGTAACTCCCGCAACTCTCGAATAGCTTGATGTTCCTGAGAATCGGTCTGGGTAAATTTCTGTTGGCTTTCCACCACCGTTTTCAGTTCCCTCAGCTCCTTGAGCACAGCTTCAGAGACCGAATCTCTCTTTGCTGATTCCAGAATCTTTTTCTTTTCATCTTCCAAATCGGCAACCGGTTTTTTTGCTATGGGTTCATTGCTTATATAACCCTGAAGCTCAACTACATCCCGCTGAAATAGTCCTAAAACACCGCCAACCTTGGACTGTTTCTGGGTAACTACCTTGGCTCTGTTCCCGTACCGGTTAACCACCTTATCCATGGCTTCCCTATAGGAGGCCCCGTGCTCAATAAAATACTCGTACTTGCTGCCTATCATGTTCTGTTTCATAATCTTATCTCTGCTATCCCTTCTACACGAATATTGTCAATTATTTCCGGAACTGACAGAACCACCAAATCGGGAATATCCCGTTTACTGCTTTCTTTAACCAGGGGACGGGCTGCCTCCTGACAGAGTATTATTGGATAATATCCCTGTTCCTGTACACCCCTGACGGTATTCAATAAGGCATTAATGTATTTCTTGTGTACATCGGGAGACAGTCCAGCAATATAGCCCTGAGCTGTCTCAACCTTAGAATCAACAATTTGCTGCTCCAAGCCAGGCTCAAGGGTAATTACATGAATAGTTTTTTCTTCATCGGTAAATTGCAGACTTATTTGCCGGGCAAGACCCTGACGGCATTTCTCGATGAGATACGCAACATCCTTGGTCAGCTTGCCAAAGTCTGCCAAGGTTTCAAGAATTGTTACCATATTCCGAATACTGACCTGTTCACGCAAGAGGCCCTGGA
>SKVS01000046.1 GCA_007129335.1 Spirochaetaceae bacterium | reverse complement strand
CCTCCCTCGATGTGGATCATCATTTGATGGGGTATGTTTCCAGCCGTTGGGTCTAGTGTTTGACTGATCAGAGCTGCTGGCGAGTAAAGAGCAATGAACACTGCCATGCAGCTCAGGAATAAACAGCGTTGTTTCATAATTCTACCATTCCCCAATTCCCAGATACGCCATGGCCTTCCGGTACGCCCCGTCAATTCCCTGTGTCCACTCCTCAAAGGTGGAAACCCCTTCCAGCCCTGGGGATGGTCTTATACGGCCTGACTCGTCCAGGGTTAGTTTTTTACCCCTGCTATAGTGCCATTGTTTTGTTGAATGGCCAATGATTATTCCCGAATTGGGCAGGGCAAACCGGGCAACCTCCCCGAAATGGTCTGGTTTGGTTTGAATGGGTAAGCCAGCAAACCGGCTTGAGGTATGGTGCATCATGTCAACGGCCATCCACATTCCACTGGAAAAGGTATAGGGTCCCACAAGGGTAACCAGATTCTCCGGCGGAATATTCAAGCCACCTAATTGTTTTGCAAACCATGTTCCAGCAACTGAATTGCCCCCTCCGTTATTCCGCAGATCCAGAATCAAACGGGTATATAAGCCGTCTGTTAAAAGTTGAATGGCATCCTGGAAAAAGCCCATGGCATTCAGGTCGCTGGAGTTGTATTGGATGTACAGGATTCCGGGAGCCGCTTCAGCGGACCAACGGTCTCCCGAGTAGCCTCCAATGGGAAGGTCCCAGTCATCGGGTACTCCCAAGCGGGCAGTCTCCCACACAGCGCTGTGAAAATCACCCCGTAAAATAGTTGGAATTTCGGCCGTGGTTGTTGTCCCGGGATCTTGTTCAATGCCCAATGTTTCAACTTCCAGGAACAACATTGCGCCAGTTGTGGGCTGGAAGTCAGCCAAACCCAGACCGGCCATGAGGTAGGGGTTCGATAGAATGTTTGAATGCTGAGGCCGGTACGCCTGGTGTCCGGGGATATCGGCTGGAATGAGGCTGTTCAATTTTGATTCCAAGAATTCATCCAGGGTAGTTCCCCCGATGCCAATAACCCGAGCTCCTAACAGATGGGAGTAATCCCGGTGGATTCGAACAATCCGAAGTTCCCAGTTTTCTGGTTTATCCAAATCCTGATTTCTCGAGTTTTGAGATGATATCCGGGGAAACCATGCGGTAATGAGGGGGAAGATGATAGGGGAATACATGTTAACCGAGGTGTGGCCATCCTGGAGTTCTGCCAGGTTTCTGGTAAGACCGGTAATGAGTTGGGCCTGATAGGTGAACCCCCCATTTCCCTGGGATTCCAGCTCCTGGGCCAGGTCAACCAGAGCGTCAAGATTGTCCTGAAACTCTGCCCGGGAAACTACGGTCCAGGGATTGGGGTGCCGGGTGCTCAGGGTGGTAATTAAAGCGTCCAGGTCCTGCTGCCAGCCAGAACTTGTCAGACTATTCCAGGAATCCAGAGGGTAGGGACTCCAGGTAAGGGGCGAGCTGCAAGATATGAATAAAAGGAATATGCACCCGTAAAACACGGGCATGTGTGCTTTGCTTCGATTCATTGTTTTCATTCGTCCCCATTTTACCATCAAAAAAGGAAAAAATCTTGTTGACGAAAACTATACGAACTTGGATAATCACCTTTCCTGACTTCAAGCTGCAATTAACTTTTCTAATCATTCCAGAATCACCCAATAGGTTTGGCGTAGGTGTAACCGTTGGGTTCTGATCCATAGCTGGAAAGAAGGGGCGAACTCAACGAATGAATTTTCTGAAATCCCTGTCGATCGTAAAAATGATAATTACACCCCTTATCGGTCCAAAGGTAAATCCTGCTAAGACCAAGCTCCTGACAACGGCTTTCAAAGCTTTGCATTAATTTTTTTCCCCACCCCTGGCCACGAAGGGCTGAGCTGACAAAAAAGAGGCTGACAAATCCATCGGTTTTTTCCTTTTTCGATTCCAACGACTCAATTACTCGGAATAGCTCTTTTGCCCTTTCCCATACGAAGCTGCGGGGACCCAAATGCCCTAACATAAAGTGATAGATAATTTTCAACCCATATCCCAGGGTTTTCCAAAAGCGGAAAACTTTCCCCGGAATGGTATGATCCAGAATTCCAAAAATATAGCCTCCAACCTTACCCTGATCGTTAATGAGTATTTCGGAATAATCAGCGAGAATAGTGGCTTCGGTGAAGAACATCTCATTGATAATGTTTTGTTTGGTGTGTCCGGGAAAGAGTGTATTGAAATTCCAGGTATCGCTCATGAGCTGCACGCATTGATTCCGAAATGATTTGTCATAGGGCACTGTTCGGTAGTTCATAAAAAAATCTCCTTGGATAGAATTAGGTCATGCGACCTAATAATAAAATAGGTCGGTTGACCTATTTTGTCAAGGGCTTTATACTGAAAAACATGAAATCCAAAAACCAGGAAATACTAGACTGTGCCCGCACCTTGCTCATAGAAGAAGGGAGCACCGGGTTCTCCATGCGCAAGGTCGCCCAAAAGCTGGGAATGAGCCTTGGCAACTTGCAATATTATTTTCCATCCCGGGTTAAAATTCTGGAGGGGTTGTTGGAGACCGATCTTGAAGCCTACAGATTGGGTTTTACCGCAATTCAACAAGTGAATAACCGGGGTTACGATGTGTTACGGGGCAGTATTGAACAAATTCTAGGGGAGTCGGATGTCCAAGATGAGGTTGCGGTGTTTCGGGCCCTTTTTTCCTTTCATGAACCGGAAATTGTGCAAACCCTTAACCATTACTACCAGGAATTGTACCTCTTATTGGAACAGGGACTTGCCCACTTGGCAAATAAACCCCAGAACTCACCACAGGTTAAAAAGGCCGCAGCTCTGTTATTTCCTTATTTGGATGGGTACGTGACTACAGCTGGGTTTTTATCGCTTGACCGGAAAGAAATTGCCCAGTTATTGGCTGAACAAATTTGGATAATTATAGAAACTAGTAATGGATAAATGACAAGGGTAAAAGACAAGGATAAAGGACAAGGTTAAAGGACATGTTACGACTCTATCAGGAGACCACATCCGGTGAAATTCTCGGTTTGCGAGACAAATTCACGGTCTTCGGGGTGTTATTCTCTGTGACCCATTGGTAGAATTCACCCCATAACAGGGCCAAAAAGCCGGCATGGCCAAGAATGGGAGTAATACTATGACGAAAAAAACAATTGGCAGTTTTCTGGCAGCCCTTCGCAGGGCCCAGGGAATGACCCAGCAGGAATTGGCAGACAAGTTGAATATTTCAAACAAGGCGGTAAGCCGCTGGGAACGGGATGAGTGTGCTCCAGACCTTATTCTTATTCCGGTAATTGCGGACATTTTTGGAATAACTTCCGATGAACTGCTGCGGGGTGAGCGGAGTAAGCCAAACCTCATGGGTGAATCGGTGCCCCAGGACCAGCAGGACCAGCAGGACCAGCTGAATACAAAAAAATCAGACAAGCAGTTGCGTCACCTTATGGAATCTCAACTAAGCAGGTTTCAGCTCATGTCCCTCTTGCCCCTGGGCTTGATTTTGTCTGGATTTGTATCCCTGTTTGTCAGCGCGTACGGTTTTTTCCAGGTGATTCTGGGATTTGGATTAGCCCTGGTTTTTTATGGCGCTGGGCTTATTTGTCAGACCGCATTTACCATGAAAGCCCTGTGGGTTACTAGATCACCGGATTTTGAAGGACAGCCTGTCCAGGCTTTTCGGTTTCGGGTTCTCCGGACAACTATGGGTATGGTGTACTTGAGTATATTTGCCCTGGCCCTGAGCCTTCCGTTCGTGATCTTTCGTGAACCCGCCCTGCCCCGGTCTGTGCTCAATTTCAGTACCTGGTTGGCAACTTTACCCCTATCTGGTGGGCTGGCATTATTGCTAAGCATTGGAATATCCATGGT
>SKVS01000378.1 GCA_007129335.1 Spirochaetaceae bacterium | reverse complement strand
GGTCAAAATGCAGGCCCTGTTGAGACAGGATGTACTCGGTTGCCTGTTCCAGTGACCAGGCCTTCTTGTATACCCTTTCGGTGGTGAGGGCGTCGAAAACATCAGCCAGGGCCATGAGTCGACCGGGTACGGGAATGCTGTGGCCCGACAATCCTTCGGGGTAACCGGTTCCATCCCATTTCTCGTGGTGACTCTGGGCAATGACCCTTGCTACATTTAAAATAGAGAGGGCATCGGATACAATAATGTCGCCCTCTTGCTGAGTGTTAATTCCCGCCTCGGCTGCCCTGAGTATTGCCCGATGGATAACCTGGGAACCGATGGTGGTGTGGGTTTTCATGATTTCCCATTCCTGGGGATCCAGTTTTCCTGGTTTTAGCAGGATGTGGTCGGGAATTCCTACCTTGCCAATATCATGAAGAGGGGCTGCCTTTCCAATATGGAGTCGCTTTTTTCCTTCGAGATCCCGCTTAAAAACCGGGTGCGATTCTAATTGCATGGCCAGGGCGTTCACGTAGGCCTGGGTACGGGTTATGTGGTTTCCCGTTTCTGCATCCCGGGATTCAGCCAACTCCAGTATGACCCCAAGGCTGATGTCCTGGATGAGCAGGTTTTCCTTGGTTCTTCTTGCTACCTCTGCTTCCAGCCATTCGTTTTGATTTTGAAGCTTATCCCGGGAATGCTTTATTTCCAGGTGGGCCTTTACCCTGGCCAGGAGTACTGCGGGATTAATCGGTTTCGTTATATAATCCACTGCTCCCAGATTCAGGCCAATTTCCTCATCCACATCTTCATTCAGGGACGTGACAAAAATTACCGGTATATGGTGGTGGTGTTTCGTTTTTCTCAAATTCTTCAGAACTGAGTAGCCGTCCATCTCCGGCATGACCACATCGAGGAGGATGAGGTCCGGTAAGGGGCCGGCTTCTACCAGTTTCAGTGCCTGGGTTCCGCTTTTACTTATGCGAACTTCATACACATCTTTGAGGATTCCGCTGATAATTGCAATGTTCGCCGGTTCATCGTCTATTATGAGTATGGTGGATTTTTCCATTTCTTACCTCTTGTTGAGTTCTGAAGAATAAGGTTCGTACCCTGTTCACCTTTTCAAAGTATAAGGTACACCAGGGTTCTGTGCCAATTTTCCCAGGATTTTTATTCTCTTGAGCCCTATGAAAATAATGTAAACATTGTTATATTGTAATCATTACAAGGTAGGAATCATTATGGCAAAATCATCCAATGAACTTTTGGAAGCTCTAAAATCAGCAGGCTTTCGCATGACTCCCCAGCGTACTGCAATCTGTTATGTCCTTTCTCAGCGGTTCGACCATCCCACCGCCCAATCAATCTATGAACAGGTGCGGGCAGAGCATCCGTCCTTAAGTTTGACCACGGTTTACCAAACCCTGGACAGTTTGCTCAAAATTGGTGCTATAACCAGTCTCGGTAATGCGGGGGATGACACCATTCATTTTGAAGTGAATACCGATCCCCATATAAACCTCGCCTGTCTTACCTGCCACCGGATTTGTGACCTACGGAGCGAGGCTATTCATGCTCTTGAGAAAGAGGTGCAGCAGGCAGTGGGATCCAAGGTGCTCAGCGGAAGGGTTGTGTACTATAGCGAATGTCTGGAAAAATCCAATCCTCTGGAATGTACCTACCACCCCTCGGTTAACCAGGAGGTTGTTCATGGGTAAGAAAGACCAAAAGATTAGTCATACCATACCTCAGTGTCCGGTTCCGGAAAATGAGCGGTGCTGTTCGGTAACCATTTACCGGATGCTCCGAAATGAGCCGGCAATAAAAGAAATGGTTTGGGATACGGTGAATCTTGAACTCAGGGTCAGGTACGATCAAAATGAATTACCCCATGACCGGGCTGTGTCTCTTTTTTCCGATTTATCTCACCATTTGGAAGAGCGTTCTGCTACCTGTCAGGATCGGGAAAAGAGAAAACTCTTTCGGGGCTGCGGGATATGCCTGCAGCAACTTCAGCAACGGGCCCGTGACATGGGTAACCAGTCTCCCTGTGTGGGTGCGGACTGCAGCAGTCTGGCCCTTCTCTCCGACGAATCCATTGAGGTAAGGAAGGGGGTTGTCCGGGTTGCATCTCCGGAATTATTGGGTAGCAAGGGACCAAGAACCAGGTCAAGCTGGGTTACCCGATCGGTAAATCTGCGATCCAAAGAATTGCCGGAGCGTCAGTTGGTTGGCCATGCTCTTGACCAAGAACCTGGGACTCCATTGGGAAGCAGCCGAACCGGGGCCTGGGAAAAAACTGTTCAATTGCTCAGGTCAATTCCCCTTGAGCCGGTATTTGTTCTTTTGACCTTTATAGGACTTGTAACCGGCGCTATTACAGAAAGAATCGGACCTGGAGGGCTGGCTTTCTTTTCCTACCTGCTGGCGTACCTGACCGGTGGTTACTTCGGAGTTCTTGCCAGTATTGAAAGCCTGAAGGCACGAAAACTGGATATAGACCTGCTCATGGTCTTGGCTGCCCTGGGTGCAGCCCTGGTGGGAGCTCCCTTCGAAGGAGCGTTGTTACTCTTTTTGTTTTCCCTTTCAAACGTGTTGCAGGACTTTGCCCTGGAGAGAACCCGCAGTGCCATAAAGGCCTTGTCCAAACTCCGTCCAGACACCGCCTTAGTGGTTCCTGACCTGAACAGTACTGAAGCCCGGAGGCTCAAGGTCGAGGATATTCCCCTGGGTACCCTGGTTCAAATTAAACCAGGGGCCCGAATACCCCTGGATGGAATTATTCGCCGGGGTTCGAGCAGTGTAGATCAATCGAGTATTACCGGGGAATCCATGCCTGTTGAAAAAGAGGTGGGCGACAATGTGCTCGCTGGAACTATTAACCAGGATGGAGAGTTTGTCCTGGAGGTTACCAAAACCAGCAGCGAATCCACCATTGCCAAGGTCATAATCCTGGTAGAAGAAGCCCGGGAACAACAGGCAAAAACCGAGCGTTTCCTTGAGAAGTTCGAGGAATACTACGCCGGGTTCGTCATTCTTGCAACAATTCTTGCCGCTGTGGTTCCACCCCTGGTTTTGGGATGGGCGTGGGCGGAATCTATATACAAGGCAATAACCCTCATGGTTGCGGCCAGTCCCTGTGCTCTTATTATATCAACACCAGCGTCCATATTGTCTTCCATCGGGAATGGTGCGAGGAAGGGGATTTTATTCAAAGGCGGGGTTCATGTGGAACAGGCTGGGAACATTAAAGCCGTAGCTTTCGATAAAACCGGAACCCTGACCCTGGGCAAGCCCCAGGTTGCAAATATTATTCCCCTGGCCCATTGGAGCGAAGACCAGGTGCTGTCAGCCGCAGCATCCCTTGAGCTCAAGAGTGAACACGTTCTGGCCCAGGCTATTGTCAACAGGGCCCGGGAATTGAAGCTGGAGGTTCTTCACCCTGAACATTTCAAGAGTGAGGCGGGAATAGGGGTTCGAGGCAGTCTTGGAGCTTGGCAGCTCCGTCTGGGAAATCCCACCCTGCTGGAGACCCGGGGTGCGAATACCCCGGAAACCCAGCGGGCTCGAGATCTGGTATCGGACCTGCAAGCCCAGACAAAAACGGTTATTGTTCTCATGGGTACCCAGGATGATGGAGAAGGTCAGGATGCCCATATTCTCGGCCTCATTTCTCTTGAAGACAGGCTGAGGCCCGGAGTTGCCCAAATGGTGTCGGATCTTTATTCCGCAGGAATTGAGCATGTTGTAATGTTAACCGGAGATAACCGGGCCACTGCCCAGGCAATCGCTGCCCAGGCTGGAATTGATACGGTGGTGCCCGAACTCATGCCTGAGGACAAGCTCGATGCAATTCGGGCGATTGAACAAAAATTTGGTCCTACAGCAATGGTGGGAGACGGGGTTAACGATGCACCGGCCCTGGCAGGAGCCCGGCTGGGTATTGCTATGGGAGCGGCGGG
>SKVS01000196.1 GCA_007129335.1 Spirochaetaceae bacterium | reverse complement strand
TCTTGAACGAACAGGCGACCAACCTTTCAACCGGACAAAGACAGTTGCTAGCCTTTGCCCGTATTCTTGCACAGAATCCCCGGGTAATTATACTGGATGAGGCTACAGCCAATATTGACACGGAGACTGAAACTCGGATACAGAAGGCTTTAAAAGCAGTTCTCCAGGGCAGAACAAGTCTCATAATTGCCCACCGTCTGTCCACCATAAAGGATTCTGATTCAATCCTGGTACTCTCCCATGGCCATCTTGTTGAGCAGGGGAGCCACAATGCATTGCTCGAAGCCAAGGGCTTGTATAGCAGGCTTTATCATCTGCAATTTGAGCATGGGCATAGTGGATAAACCAGAAAACAAAACCCCCATTGTTATTGGAACAATGGGGGTTTTACATCGTTCAGTCAGATCTGTTGGTTAATTTCGTTCCTGGGTAGACAGGGTCTCCAGGTCGTTTTTCATACACCGGGCCTGTCCGGCAGCCGATTCATCGTAACTCCAACGCCTTTTTTCCTGATCGTACCTGAGCTGACAACCTCGAAGGGTACGGCGGATCCCATCCCTGTTCGTTATGACAACTACCCGGGAAATAGGGTTTACTTCAATAATACGGAACACTTCATTCTTAATACTCAGTGAATCACCTTCCCTGGGCAGATTCTGAAGTTCTTCCCTATAGGCTTCATGTCCAAAGGCAAGACAACACAGTAAACGGCCACAGGGGCCGGAAATTTTTAATGAATTCAAAGATAAATTTTGTACTTTCGCCATTTTTATCGAGACCGGCTGAAGATTGTCGGTTACGGCATGGCAGCATAAACATCTCCCACAGACTCCCCGCCCTCCGACCATTCTGGATTCGTCCCGAACACCAATTTGGCGTAATTCAATTCGGGTATGGAAACACCCAACCAAATCCCTGACCAATTCTCGGAAATCTACTCGAGATTCGGAGGTAAAAAAGAATAACAGCTTATCTTCATCGAGGACATAATGAGCACCAACGGGCTTCATTTCCAGATGGTGTTGGTTAATTTTTTGGCGAAAAACCTGTTCAGCTTCTACGGACTTTTCTTGCAACCTCAAGGCTTTCTGGTAATCCTCTTCCGTCGCGTTCCGCACAAACGTTGCATGGTCATATGGCAGTTGTTCAAGCTCAGTATACAGTCCGGTCAGAATAGCTAAATCAACACCATACTTGGTATCGATGACTACCCGTTGACCTCTATAGTACCCATCCTCACGTAAATCAATGAGGACTGTTTCATGAGTTCCCATAACTTTAGCACCCCACCCCTGGCACAGGTGGTTTGCTTGTACCGTATCTGAAGCCCGATGATTAGTTACATCTTGCACCGGCTTCTCCCGTGAATTATTGATTATACCTTGGGATTTCAATAGCTCTTCCCTACTAAATGAAATTCCCTTTATCCCAGTATAATTGGGGAATAGGTTTTCTGAAAGGGGAAAAGAGATTCTTCTTACGATTCTTTGAATTATTTGGAGTTATTGCATCAAATCAAAGAGCATTCCATTTATTTCCTCTACTCGGGAAAGAATAGAAAGTCCCTGGGATTGGGATTGGAGGAGTCCTACAGCAAGATCTTCCAGCTTTTTGTTAATCGATACCACAAGGGTATAACGCTTCTGGTTCAGTACACTGCGATTGCTGGTATGCTCTTCAGTGTCAAAACTATGGGCTGTTACAAGCTTGAGAAAGTTACTAATTGCCTGTCTATACGCAGCAAGGTTAGCCCTCCCGGGGAATTTTGATAAAGCATCGCCGAGAACATGGATCTCATCCATATATGATGCCAATATACTGTGCAGTTCTTTTTCGTTTTCAAAGCGGAGCCCTTCGCTTGTAAATACTCCAGGAGAATCCTGAGATTCTGTACGGGTCCCCTGGAAAAAACCTAGGAAGGTTTTCTTAGATTTTTTCTCTACCTTTTCTGATTGCTTATCTTTTACATCAGGCCGAAAGAGAAATCCTCCAGAACCAATTCCATCGATTTTATCCATTTAAAGGCTCGTCCTTTTTGCAGTTTTCTTGCTGGAAAATAAACCTCTGGTTGAAGGTACAGAGATTTCCTGTGTCCGCTTTGGTTCTGATTCGGACTGATTCTTCTTTATGATTGTCCGATGGGATCCAGTGATCCCCAGATATCCTGTAACAATGGCTCCTTCTTCAATAACAAGACGGGGCGCATAAACATTTCCAAGAACAATTGAGTCAGAAAGAATAATTACCTTATGGGTGCCGTACATGTTACCCCGAAAGACACCGCCAATGACTATAACCCTTCCGGACACGGTACCAAAATATCTTCCATATTTGCCTACCAAAACCTTTCCGGTAGATTGAATTGTCCCGGAAAAATCACCATCTATCCTGACTAATCCCTGAACTTCCAGATCTCCCTTAAACTTACTTCCCGGTCCAATGAGAGAATTAATTACTTGTTCTTCCGGATAGAATTCTTCCACTCCTGTTCCCCTTTACTTCTTCGTGATCTGACATGTACCAGCATTACTGACTCTGGGATATCCATCGATTAAAATCCGTACGAACCTTAATGAACTGAACCGGATCCAGTATTTCCGTTCCCAATACAATCCGAAAATTTACCAGCGGCTGGGTAGCAGCTCCGGTATTACCAAGGGTTGCGATTTTCTGCCCTTGATACACCTCTGCCCCCTCAGCTACGAGGACTGTGCCCAGGTGAGAATATTGTGTTCGAAAGCCATATTTATGCTGTATTTGTATGGTATTGCCCAAACCTTGTAATGAGTCAATTTTTACTGAAACCACTGTTCCATTTGCAGAGGCTACCACCGGGGCACCAAGAGGACCAGGTATGTCTACCCCTTGATGAATGAACCAGTTGTTTCGTACAGGATGTATGTTCGGACCATAGTCCATGGAAACAAGACCTCTTCCACCTATAACTGGCCAGAGAGTTGGCAGATCTGATAGAAGGTTCTGCTCGGAACGCAACATTCTTCCCATTTCATTTACTGGATTTATATTCCGAGAAAGGGAATCCCGGAGCATTCGTATGTCGAATATTTCCGTTACTCCATCGGGACTTAATTCCTGCATACCAGTAATTGCCGCAAGGTCTCCTGAGCCTCCACCATCAGAGGCTTCAGGAACAGATATACTGAGTTCATCCAAAGTTATTCCCAAAAATTGTTCAAATATCTGGTAAATTAAAGCCAATTCTTCAACATTGGTAAGAATACTATCCAGGCTTTCCTGACTCATATCGCGCTGCTGTTCGATGAGCCTAACTTCTCTATGGGATTGTGTAGATAGGATGATATGATACACTGATAGAAAAAGTGTTGCAAAAAAAACGAATGCAATCAGAACGATGGTACCGATACTGATACGGATTTGCATGGATTGCTTGTGTCCATGAGGAACGAGCATGATAGTTAATTTTTTCGTAGCGAAGGAAAAAGGGTGTAAAAATGAATGGATGACAGACCCTTTTTTCTTTTTCATTTTCATGGCCAAAAACTACCATGGACCCTGGGTAATGTCAAAGACCAATACCAAAGTTGAATTGGAAAGACAGGATCATCTGTGTTCAAGGTTTTATTCCTTGACTTGCATTGGTTAGCGTGTTAGATTTTTGATCATAACTACGCTCCTGTAGCGTTAATCAATTCTTATTGGAAATGCCATGAAATTTTTTGATACTCACGCCCACATCGGGTTGATTCATGAAGACCCGATCGAACAACTTATTGTCACTCAGGAAGCCAAGCAACAAGGTGTTGATGGCATTCTGAGCATTTGCAACAATCTGCACGATTTTTTTACTGTCTATGAAAACCTTAGAACTGCAAACAATGTTTACCACGCTGTTGGCGTAAGCCCTTCAGAAGTGCAAAACCCAGGCCTCGACTGGGAGTCAAAGATTGAAGAAGGTATCAGTTTAGACAG
>SKVS01000097.1 GCA_007129335.1 Spirochaetaceae bacterium | reverse complement strand
TGGTCACTCCCTCGGCTTCGGCCTTATAATTCCGGACGATCCGGTGCCTAAGAATGGAATATGCAATAGCGTTTACATCTTCAATGTCGGGGGCATACTTCCCGTTAATGGCCGCATGGCACTTGGCACCAATGATCAGGTATTGCGATGCCCGGGGGCCGGCGCCCCAGTTGATATACTCGTTGGCCATATCGTGTGCCTTAAGGGTTTGGGGCCTGGTGCGCGAGGCCAGGTTCACGGCATACTCCATCACATTGTCTGTAACCGGTATCCGGCGCACCAGATTCTGGAAGTATAATATTTCTGCTGCACTGAGCACTATATCCAGCTCAACCACCTTGCTTGATGTTGTACTTCGCACCACCTCCACTTCTTCTTCAAAGGAGGGGTAATCCAACATTACATTAAACATGAAACGGTCGAGCTGGGCTTCGGGCAAGGGATAGGTTCCTTCCTGCTCTATGGGGTTTTGGGTAGCAAGAACAAAAAAAGGCTCAGCGAGGGGATAGGTATTATCGCCGATAGTTACCTGATGTTCTTCCATGGCTTCCAGGAGGGCAGACTGTACCTTAGCTGGGGCACGGTTTATTTCATCCGCAAGAATAATGTTGGAAAAAATGGGGCCTTTTCGAGGGATGAACTCCCCGGTTTGAGGCCGGTAAATCATGGTCCCGGTTATATCCGCGGGCAGCAGGTCCGGAGTAAACTGAATTCTTTTGAAACTGGCATCGATAACCTCGGCTATACTTTTAATAGCCAGGGTTTTTGCCAGTCCCGGAACACCTTCCAGAAGGACGTGCCCACCCGAGAGGATGCCCATGAACATACCTTCCACCATGGTTTGCTGTCCTACCAGCGCTTTCCCTATTTCATCAACAGACTTTCGGATAAGATCCCTTGCCCGGTGAACCTGGGTGTCTAATTCGCTTCGTTCTATTTCCTGTACTTCCATATTGCTGTCCTTTATATTGATATGCCTTCATGCAAAAGTTCGTTACCCAGTTATCAGCTATCAGAGATTTAGCTCCGATAATCTGCATTTTCATGTACGTATTCATGGGTCAGATCGCTTCCTAATACCCTTGCTTCCCCTGGTCCCTGGTGGAAATCCACCAGAATTTCAACGGATTTCTGATGTTGGGGGTACCCTTTGATTCGGGGGTTCATGGAAGAATCGGAAAAATACTCCGACAAGGCCAGTTCTTTTTCCTTGCTCAAGGTAAAAACCCCTTTGCTCAGAACCTGGTGTTCTCCAATGGTAATATCCAGAAGTCCGAGGTCGCTGGCCAATCCGTTATTCCCCAGGTAATCCCCCAGAGACGAAAGGATTCTTCCAACATTCGGGTCATTCCCGTAAATTGCTGTTTTTACCAAGGGGGAATTGATAACAGCCTTACCTAATGAACGGGCTTCTTCGTTGGTTGCTCTGCCCCGTACCCTTACCGCTATAACATGGCTGGTACCCTCTCCGTTACGGACAATATCCTCAGCCAGCTCCTGACAAACCTGAGAAAGGGCCGTTTCCAGCTCCTGCTGAGAAACCTGGGGCAGGTGTTGCGAGCCAAGAAGCAAACACATGTCGCTGGTACTTTGGTCCCCATCTACAGAAATAGCGTTAAAGGTTCGGTCCACCACCCTCTGAAGACTTTCCTGACCCTGGTTTCGGTGAAAGCCTACATCGGTCAAGAGGAAAACCAGCATGGTTGCCATGTTCGGTTCAATCATTCCAGCACCCTTGGCAATACCAACCAATGTTCCCTCCCCCAGGGGCACACTGCGTACCTTGGGAAAACTATCGGTCGTCATAATGGCCTGGGCAACGGGTAATACCTGTTGATTCTGAAGACTGGATTTTAAGGATCCAAGGGCACCGAGCATTTCGGGTATGGGCAGCTTCCAGCCGATGATACCCGTTGATACCGGGAAAATCCCTTCAGGATCCATTTCCATGGTTTCCCCCACAGCTCGGGTAAGGGCAAGGGCATCCTGAACACCCGTTGCTGTACTGACATTGGCAATTCTATTGTTTACCACTATTCCCTGAACCGAGTTTCGGTGAACTTTTTCTTTCCCTATGATTACCGGGGCACCGGGAAAAGCATTCTTTGTGAACACCCCGGCAAAGCTCTCGGTGGGTTGGTCGCAGAGAATACAGGAAATATTCATTTTGTAGGGTTCCTGGGTAGGCCGCTCGCCAGGCGTAAACGCCAATGAGGTTGCTCCTGCCCGAAATCCCTTTGGCAAACGCCCCCGTTTTTCTAGCTCCTGCAGATACTGTTGTTCATTGTATACCCTGGACATGGGTTCTTTTATACCCCGGCTAGTACCGATTATTCAAGGAGCCTGTATCCAGCTCATAGGTTACCAGCCTCAGGACTAACCCAGGGCCAATAGTGAAAGTGGAAAATACGTAAGCCCAGGAGAACTTGGTCGCTTATGACTATAGATTCAGAGTAATAACTCGACAATTGTCGAGTTATTGCCCTGGGGTCTGCCCTTGTACCAGTGTTGCACCCGGTCTTAATCCCCGGTAGACTTTGGAACCTATGGACAAGGAAGCACTGAACGAAATTTATGCCCGCTTGAATAGAGAATTATCGACTATTACAGCTGGGAGTTTGGGAAACCCGGTACACTGGGTGTATAATCCCCTGGATTATGCCTGGGCAATGCACGAAGCTTACATCCGCACCTATGCCCCCCAAGAAACAGGGGGCATACTTTTTATGGGAATGAATCCCGGCCCCGATGGAATGGCCCAAACGGGCATTCCCTTTGGAGCAGTAAGTTTTGTTCGGGATTATCTGGGGCTGGATGAACCTATTACCACACCTTCGGATGTCCATCCCAAGAAACCCGTAAAAGGGCTCCAATGGCACCGGGATGAGCCCAGCGGTAAACGCCTGTGGGGGTTTATTCAAGAGATCGCACCGGATCCTGCAGACTTTTTTTCCAGAAACTTTCTCATTAACCACTGTCCCCTGTTATTTCTCGGGGAAAGCGGGGCAAATATTGCTACAGCAACCCTGAACCATGCCCAGCTCCAGCTTTTCCTGGAGTCCTGCGACCGGGCTGTTGGGGAAATTATTGCTCTTCTTCAACCAAGAGCTTTGGTCGGCATTGGAGTATTTGCCGCCAAGGCATTTTCCCGAATTTTAGAGCATTTACCCGAACTCGAACAGGACATACCCGTACATCAAATTCTTCACCCCAGTCCTGCAAGTCCCGCTGCGAACCGGGATTGGAAAGGACAGGTCCAAAAAAGTCTGGAATCATCGGGTCTTTGGCCTTTAGTTTGAACATGGTCAGTTCAATGCCAACAGCAGTACAATTGGCAGATGATCGGAAAAACCCCTTCCTGTACGGACTACATACCCCCGGGGCCTGAGATTCTCATCTACCAGATGTTCAAACGCACCCACATAAAAACCGTGGAACGACAGATCCCTGCCCTTCCAGGCATGAATATTCAGGAGAAAATGATCTATTGCTTCCCAGGAGCCTTGAAAAAGATACGATCCGGTTACCTCCGAATGTACTCCTTCCTGGGTAAAACGGCCGGCTTCGATCCATCCGGGCCAGGGGGTATAAAACACAGGAACACTTGGGGTGCCCTCAGAGGGATCCGATGATAAAAGATAATTCACACCCTGCTCCATAACCAGGGTGCAGGAGGTGACCCCCAGTCCCTGATCAGGAAGGGGCAGATCAACCTGGCTAACATAGTTGAGGGCAGTGGCATACCGGTGGCCGGTCTGAATATTTTCATCCCAGCGACTGTTTAAATCCCCTACTATGAGAACCGGGTCTCCGGGATGCACTTCTTTAATACGATGGTAATGCCAAAGAATTACCTGGGCGGATGCCAGTCTTGCGCTTTCAGTAAATTCTGCTGTCGAACCGGCCTTGCTCTTCCAGTGGTTGGCAAACAGCCACAGGTTGGTGGTTTCAACCTGGAGTTGAACCAACAAAACACT
>SKVS01000144.1 GCA_007129335.1 Spirochaetaceae bacterium | reverse complement strand
TCAGGAATTGGCCATATCCATGGTTAGCACCTTGAAATGGCGGGGAGAAAACATTGGTGAGCAGGTAATCGCAGATGTAAAAGCCTTCGGCTTCTAAAAAAGACCTCCTCCTTTCGTGTTTCCTTGGGGCCCGGTATTCCGGGCCCCTTTCGGTTTTCTGGCCTGGACGGAAACGGAAAAAACACCCCATGGAAATTTTTTTTCATCCTCATCAAATTTTAACCAAACTCTTATATAAAATTGCCTAACACGTATGAGGAGGCACCTATGGCCGACATTCCTGTGACCCTTAGCCGGGCACAGCAAATAACCCCTGCCAGATACCGGGCACCGGGGGATCTGGTTTTCAAAATAATTATTTTAGTCCTCAGCTCTGTGGTTATTGCCCTTGCCTTTGCCATGGCAATTATTCTCTGGTACGAAGCCCGGCCTACCTTCCAGGCTTTTGGATTCTTGAGCTTCCTTACGGAGACCACCTGGGATCCGGTTGCGGCAGTCCATGGAACCTGGCCGTTCATTATGGGAACCCTTATTACCAGTTTTGGAGCGCTTTTGCTTTCCCTGCTGCCAGCCCTTGGGGTTGCAATTTTTGTCAGTGAGTACGCACCCAAATGGGTAGCAAACATCATTAACTATACGGTTGATTTACTTGCTGCCATTCCCAGTGTTGTGGTCGGATTATGGGGTGTGTTTATTTTTGCTCCCTTCATGCGGGATACCTTTTACATGCCAATTTATCTCTGGGCGGTTGAGAATGCTCCCTGGCTTGAGCCTATTCTTGGCGCTCCATCGAGCTACAACCTGGCGACTGCAACTATTATTCTGGCTCTCATGATTGTTCCCTACACTGTAGCCCTGTCCCGGGATGCTATTCGGCTGGTACCACGGGAACAAAAAGAAGCTGCCTGGGCATTGGGAGCAACCCGCTGGGAGGTCATGAGAGTGGCAGTTTTGCCCTATGCCCGTTCGGGAATTGTTGCAGGGGTACTTTTGTCATTAGCCCGAGCCCTTGGGGAGACCATGGCCGTAGCAATGCTCATCGGCAACCGGAACCGCATGCCCTTTTCCCTGTTTGGGCCGGCAGCGACCATGCCCTCGGTCATTATTAACGAGTTCAGGGAAGCGGTAGAAACCCTCCACTATACCAGCCTCATGGCTGTGGGATTCTACCTCTTTATTCTCACCATAGGTATAAACCTCATAGCATCCTATGTACAACGAAAACTCACACAACAAAGGAAAAGTCCATGAACTTACAACTTCGCTATGCCCGCGACCGGGTAATGCTCATTGGAATTGTGGGATTAACCCTTCTGGTTGTTGTTCCCCTGTTTCTCATTATTGGGTATGTCATTGTCAATGGTATCGGTGGATTAAACTGGAATTTCTTTACCCAGGAGTTAGGCAGTCCCAGCCGGGCAATGCTTGGCAGGCCAACCGGGTTGGTTGCAGCCATTGTGGGTACCATTATTATTGATTTGATTGCCCTGGCTTTTGCCCTTCCCTTTGGAATTGCATCGGGAATTATGATGAGCGAATACCCCGAGCATCCCTTTACCCCGGTTTCCCGTATTATGGTCAGTACCTTGAACGGTATGCCTGCAGTGCTCATGGGGCTTATGGCCTACGCTTTGGTTGTGAAGAACACTGGAGGCTTTTCAGCCCTTGCCGGTTCGGTAGCCCTTGCCTTTGTTATGACACCGATTATTGCCCGGTCTACCGAAAGTGTATTGAGAATTACCCCCTGGTCCCTGAGGGAGGTAGGGCTCTCTCTAGGACTTCCCCGATGGAAGGTAACCCTTTCCCTGGTTCTGCCGGCAGCCCGGCCGGGAATTGTTACCGGCGTGCTTATTGCCTTTGCCCGGGCGGCAGGTGAGGCAGCTCCCTTGATGTTAACCTCGTTCGGAAACAATTTTCTCACCTTTAATGTGCGATCTCCTATGGATACCTTACCCCAGCGGTTATACAGCCTGGCTATAAGTCCCTATAAAGAATGGCATGCCATGGGTTGGGGTGGGGCAATAATCCTTCTGCTGTTTGTCATGATTACGTTCTTTGTTGGACGGGTTGTGGTTGACCGAATGGAAAAACGGGCCCTGGGACTGCAGGCAATGGATAAACCAAAGAAAAACTAAGTATTACTCGAGCCTCTTGGTGAAGCTCGATAAAAGGAAGAGTGAAATGAGTAGTGAAAAACAAACAAACCCGGAAATAAGAATGGAAACCCTGGGCTTAACAGTAACCTACAATAAGACCGTTCAAGGGGTAAAGGGCGTGAGCATGCCTATGTACAACAACAAGGTAACCGCATTCATAGGTCCTTCAGGCTGCGGTAAAACTACCTTTCTCCGAAGTCTAAACCGCATGCACGATCTGTTGCCTGAAGCGGAGGTTGAAGGAAAAGCTCTCTTGGACGGGGAGGATATTTATGATCCCCGGATTGATCCGGTGGTCATTCGGCGGAAAATTGGCATGGTTTTCCAGAAACCCACTCCTTTTCCTACCCGTTCCATTTATGACAATGTTGCTGCAGGTCTGCAGCTGGTTGGCATAAAAAAGAAAGATGTTCTTGACGGAGTTGTGGAGAGGGCTTTACGGGATGCAGCGCTCTGGGATGAGGTCAAAGACAGGCTTCGGAGTCCCGGCGGAAGTCTCTCGGGAGGTCAGCAACAACGTTTATCAATTGCCAGAGCTCTGGCGGTTGAGCCTGAGGTTATTCTCATGGATGAGCCTACAAGCTCCCTTGATCCCATGTCTACCACTAAAATAGAAGAACTCATTCAGGAGTTAAAGAAGCAGGTTACCATTGTTATTGTTACCCATAACATGCAGCAGGCCCAGCGGGTGTCAGATTACACTGCATTCTTTTATGTGGGAGAATTGGTGGAGTTTTCTCCTACATCTGTATTGTTTAACAATCCCACTGAAGAACGTACCAAGGAATATCTCCAGGGCGCTTTTTCCTAACCAATCGAGAATCCTCCAGGGCTGGGCATGTTGGACATGTACAGCCCAAATTTCTACTACAAGGGTCATATCATGGGATTCCATTCAAATCTTCAGTTCAATATTCCGGCGATCGATAAGGCCCTCAAGGGGTTTCTGCGAGCATTTCCTGACATTAACCAACGGCTTTCCCTTCGTCGTGAGGATTTGACACCTGTAATGGTTGATAATATCCTTGAAGCCTACGGGTTTCTGAATGAGCTCATGTCTCAGGGCATGGATTTATTTACTCCAGCAGGACTTCATGCCCTGTTGGAAATGAATCACTTGGTGCTGTGTGGTTCGGACAGGAACACCCGAAATCAGTACTATCATCATTTGGCTGAGACCCGCAAGAGCTTTTTGCGGAAAATCAAGCCCATAAAGGAGTGGGTTCTGGAAAAGAAAAATGAGCCGGACCCCTACAAGATTGCAACGGGTTTCTACTCCCGGAGTTTAAGTCAGCCCCAGCTCTTCATTGAGGGAAATCACCGTACAGGGAATATTCTGTTGAATTATTTGCTCATAAGCAAGGGAGCTGCACCCTACATTCCCAGTGCAGAGGATGCCCACGTGTATCTAGATATTTCCGGAGATATTAAGTTTACTAACAAGGAAAATGCCCTGGAAAATACCCTGAAAATGCCGGGACACAGGAAACGGTTTCAGGATTTTCTCCGTAGCGCTACCCGGGAAGAGTACCTATGCAGATAGCAGGATCCATACTTACCTTTCTTATATCTGTTCTCGGAGCTGGGGTGGTCTTTGCCCTTGGGTTCCAGCAGTTTACCGATTCCCTTTCCCAGTTATTCGATAAAAGAATCCGCCATTTACTCCAGGGTGTTGGGAAGAAACCTGCCCAGGGTTTTGTTGGTGGTTTTTTTGCAGCAATTTTGTCAGGAGGAAGAACTGCCTCGACCATGACCCTTTGGGCGTTGGTCAATGGGGGGCGTGTTACCCGTACCCGGGGAGCTTGGTTATTGGCTGGAATGT
>SKVS01000334.1 GCA_007129335.1 Spirochaetaceae bacterium | reverse complement strand
AGGGCACCGGTAATCCACCAGGGAGTTTTCGGTGCAAGGTCCTTGAAGGTGCCGATTGCATTTTTCTGAGCTTTTTGACCAAGGGTAATTTCGGTAATCATGAGGGGATAGCCCAGGATTGCAATAATTACCAGGTAAATGAGGACAAAGGCTGCCCCTCCATTGGTACCGACAACATAGGAAAACCGCCAAATGTTTCCTAAACCGACCGCTGATCCGGCAGCGGCTAAAATAAAGCCGATCCTTGAGGTCCACAGACCCCTTGATTCACCCATACCATCCTTCTAAGAAAAGTGTGGTTTCTTGCAGAGGTAACCATACCTCTACTGGTATTGTAATCCCGACCAGTTGTTCTGTATAGAAGGTATTTCTCAAGGGATCTGTTTGCCCTGACTCGTTCAGGACAGAATTCCCACCCAACGGAGGAAGTCTATTCGCTGTTTTTTGGGTGATTTTTTATAACAGCTCGGATCTGTAGTTTGGGTTGAACTAGACTGACCACAGTAGCGGCAGCGAAACCGGGGAACCACCCCCGAGGAAAGGGTAATGTACCACCCATGATGATAGTACCAGGGCTTGTCTTTCCATTTTTCAGGGGGGGCAAAACCCTGTTTATTGCTTGGACAAAGGGGATTCAGGCAAGAGTCCGGGCCTGGTTGTTTTACCTTTGATGTCATGTAAGCCTCCTTTCTGGTGTGTGCTCAGAGGTAATTACCAGGAAAAAGGCGGTTCTGATTTACAGAACAGGAAAAATACAGGAAAAAATTTCCGGAAAAAGGGAAAACAGGCTATGATACCTGTATGGAAGACACATACGTATGGTGGCGTGACGGGGTCATTTACCAAATCTATCCCCGATCTTTTGCAGACTCGAATGGGGATGGTATTGGTGACCTGAAGGGAATCGTGGGTAAACTCGATTATCTGCAGGCTCTGGGCATAGATGCGCTGTGGTTATCGCCCTTCTATCCCAGTCCCGATGTGGATTATGGATATGATGTATCGGATCACTGCGCTATCGATCCCCGCTTGGGTACCATGGAGGACTTTGAACAACTGGTAGCCGATGCCCACGACAGGGGAATTCGCATTATTGTAGACCTGGTACTGAATCATACCTCCGATCAGCACCCCTGGTTTCAGGAAAGCAGGGCAAATAGAACCAATGGGAAACGGGATTGGTACCTATGGCAGCCAGGAATACCGAATAACTGGCAGTCGGTATTTGGCGGTGGTGGATGGGAGCTGGATAAACAGACAGGGGAATATTATTTTCACATGTTCGTAAAAGAACAACCGGACGTCAACTGGCATAATCCCCAGGTAAGGCAGGCCCAGCTCGATGTGGTTCGATTCTGGATGAACAAAGGGGTAGATGGCTTCAGGCTGGATGTTTTCAATGCATATTTTAAAGACAAGGAACTTCAGAGTAATCCAGCAAAATTCGGACTTAGGGCCTTTGACCGTCAACACCATAGGAATGATATTGATCAGCCGGAAATGATGGGATTGCTACAGGAACTCAGAACCATTCTCGATTCCCAACCGGAAACCTACGCAGTGGGTGAGACGTTCCTTGCAACTCCCGAAAGGACTGCCAGTTATTGCGGTTCGGATAAACTCCATGCGGCATTTAATTTTACTTTCACCAAACAGCCCTGTAAACCCGGGCGTTTCAAAAAGGCCATACTGGATTGGGACCGGGTAACAGGAGAGGGGGTATGGCCGAACTATGTGCTGTCCAACCACGATCTACCCCGGACTGCAACAAGATATGCCAGGGACGGCAGGGGCGCGGGTTTGTCAGGCTCGGGTAAGAAGTATGAGGAAGTCGATAAAGCAGCGTGTAACCAGGATGCAAGATTGTCGGGTAATCATATTCATTTGGAGGATGATACCTACCCGGCCCTTGCCATGGCAATGCTTTTGACCCTGAGGGGAACTCCATTTCTCTATTATGGAGAGGAGATTGGCATGAGGGATATCCGGTTGAAACGGAAAGAAATTCTTGATCCTCCGGGTAAATACTACTGGCCTTTTTTTGTTGGCCGGGACGGGTGCCGCTCCCCCATGCAATGGGATGATACTCCAGCTCCTTCCTTCTGGCTTCCCATGCATCCTAATTATGTCTGGAGAAATGTGGAGGCACAGGACAATAACCCCGATTCCCTGCTTCATTTGACCCGGAATCTCATTGCCCTTCGTCAGGAGCAACCGGCTCTGAGACAGGGACGAATGGAATTTGCCCCTTCGTCTTCCAGAACCAGTTTACACTACCGTCGTATTCTGGGAGACCAATGTATTCGAGTTGAACTGGACTTTTCCAGACAAGGCATGATGCCGACTGGTCTTGCCGGGGATGAACAGCTTTTGTTTGAGGCCTGGGGTTCCCGAATAAGAATTGTGAAGGAGTCCTAGGGAATGGATTTACACCGATATGTTACTGTTGAGTTGCAATCCCTCCTAAAAAGCTCCCACAGGGTTACACCCGAGCTTGTTTACCAGGAATTTGAACCCTATTTTGGGTTGAATGTAGATCCTGAATCAATTTTCCGGGAGCTTGAGCATCTGGAATCCCGGGGATTCATTTCCATGGAGAATGATAACCTGTCTCTGACCGATGAGGGACGCAGGATTGCCCACGAAACAATGATTTCGTTTTCCTTTCATGAGGGGTATGAAATTTCTGTAAGAAGTGAAACAGACCGGACCTTTCTCCACAGGGAACACGGAGAATTGGGCATTGTTGGGTTGACCGATGAACTGCAAAGGGATTTTCTTGTGGAAGCCCTGGGCAGGTGTCAACAGCCCATCCTGGATCTGGGATGCGGAGACGGGAGTTTAACCAATATACTTTCCACAAGGAGCGGTCGGGCTCTTGCGGGTATCGATATTTCTCAGGATGCTTTGGATCTTGCTTCCAGCCGGTTTCCGGAAATTGCATTTTTCCGACATTCTATGGATGAGCTGCCGGACTACGGACGGGAGGTTGGATCTTTTCTGGCTGTTGATTCTTTGTATTTTGTTCAGTCTCTTGAGAAGACCATTCTTGATATGGCAGAAATAGTGAAACGGAAAAAATCCCGGAGTACGGAAGGATTTGGTATGGTAATGGTATTTTCCACCTACGGCATGGAAGGCATGAATACCGAACTCCTGAAACCTTGGAATAATCCATTAGGAAAGATTCTTAGAACAATATTTCCTGAGAAAGCCCTGGAATATACCGATTTCACCTGCTCGGAGCTCGATGTCTGGTCAGGGAAGCTGGATCTCTTGAATCAATTGAAAGATGAGTACTACCGGGAAAATACCGCATACCTTTTTTGGGACAGATCTAACGAGGTTTCGCTTATGGCTAAGGTTTGTCAGAATAAGCTTAACAGTCGTTATGGTTATTGTGTTCGATTGGCAGAATGTTGATGTCCGGTTCGGGGACGACCCTGGGTGCCTGAGGTTGTAACGATAAGAGAATACTTGCTCCCAGAATTGCTAATCCCCCAAGAACTGTGGTTCCTCCAATAGGCTCTTGGAGAAAAATGGCTGCCAGGAGTACGGTGAAAATAGGCTCGAAGGTCGATAGGATCGATGCCCTGGTTGGCCCAATAGATGCTATTCCAATAAGAAAAAAGGTTACCGCAATTACCGTGGAAATCAGCGCAACCCCGAGAATGGCTGCCCATCCCAGGGGGGAAGACGGAAGGGAGAAGCCTAAAAATCCGTTGGCAAAACCAAAAACCACCCCAGCACCGGTCATTATTATAAGCGAACCGGTTATGGGTGAAGCTGATTTCAAAAGGTGTGTTCCTGCCATGATGTACAGGGAATACACCAGGGCTGCATTAATTCCAAGGGCTATTCCCAGGGGACTTCCCGCGGGGCTGGGGCCTACGATAAGGGCCGTACCCGAAAAGGCAAGGAGGATTGCAAAGGTCCTTACCGGGGTGAGCAATTCTTTGAAAATGATCCGGGATAATACGGCTACTATTGCAGGATACAGAAAAAGCAGGAGGGATACCAAACCGACATTGGCCATGGTAAGGGCGGTAAAAAAAGAAAAAGACTGAAGGCTGTACCCTGCAGCGCCCATGAGAAAAAGGCCTGCGCTGGTTTTTAAGGCTGGAAATCTTTCCTTTCGTATGTGAACAATAATCCCCATGCACAATGCACCCAGGGCAAAGCGGAAAAATAACAGGGTAAGCGGACTGACTCCGTATGCATAGGCAACCCGGGCGAACAAGGCCATTGCACCAAATGCAAGCGAGGAAATAAATACAAAGAAACCCCCAACCCAATAATTCATACAGCATATGTAACCCTAGAAAACAATTTCCTACAACTGGGTATCTTCATGTAGAGCTAACACAGGGCAATAACTCGACATGTCGAGTTATTCCTTTGAATCTATAGTCATAAGCTGTCTAGTTCTCCTGGGCTTATGTATTTTCCAGTTCCAATATTCGCCATATGCCCTAGCCCTGGTATATCATGTACCTTTGTAGAAAAAGTGATGGAAACCTTGTTGAAAAATGAGTAAGTTAAGAAAAGATGAGAAATACCGGATTAATTGAAGTAGAAGTTTGGACCCTGGCAAAAACCGACCGGGGTAGTGCCGTTCTCCTGAGGCCTTTGGATACCAAGCGGGTAGTTCCTATTTTTATAGGCCAGCTCGAAGCCCAGTCCATCCTAATTGGCATGGGTAAGGTTCCTGTTCCCCGTCCCTTAAGCCACGATCTCATGTTGAGTGTTTTTGAAAAGATGGGTTTGGTAATTGACAGGGTAGAAATCACCGATATGCAGGATGGTATTTTCTACGCACAAATAGCTACCCGAATGGGTATGAAAAAACTCATGTTCGACAGTCGTCCATCCGATGCCCTCGCCCTTGCGGTCCGCCTTGAATGCCCGGTATATATAGCGGAATTTATTGTGGATGAAACCAGTATTCCCGAATCCATGGTAACACCTGTTCCGGAAATGACTCCTGAAGAACTGGAAGCAGCCCTGGAAGAAGAACTCCTGTCTGAAGATTCTGATGAAGTGCTGGACGAACTCGAAGATGTGGATAATGAGACCTTGGAGCGGGAAAAATCCCGGAGTGCTATGAGGGACATTATTACCAACCTGGAAATGAAACTGGAAAATGCAGTAAATCAGGAAAACTACGAAGAAGCAGCCAGGATCAGGGATCAGATTCAGGAAATGCAGGGACTTCAGGGTAATTCCGATTAGGCTGAAATTAACCACGATGAAGTATTAATCCAGGTTCAGGGACTCCCAGGTTCCAAGAATCCCGGAAATGGTTTCCAAAAGAGCAGATGCTTCTTTTTGGTTCAGGGATGGATCGTAGAGAATTTGTTCAAAACAGGTACACAGAATGTTTGCAGAATCGGTAATTCCTGCTGCGGGATGGTTGTGTGACCCCTGAAAAACCAGTTCCCGTAAGGTTGCATCCCGGGAAAGGGGTACATGGAATCGGGTAAGTTGAGTAAAAAGGCGGTCGAGGGCTTTTTGAAGTGGGCCCATGTGGCCTTGAGCCCTTTTGTTGAACTGAACCAAGTCCCGTAAATAATGGTTTATCAGTGCTTCTTTTGAAAGCTCCTGCTGGTTCCAGTTGGTGTCCCGGCGGCGGAACAAATCTGTCCAAAGCCTCCCGAGAGAACGGAAAATCCTCATGGTCGATAGAAGAAAACGTTTGAATGAACCCTGGTTCATTCTTTCCCCGATGGTTCGGAACCAGTTACGGACCGCCCCTTTTTTCAAAGCTGGATACACAAGGAAGAACATCAGACCCAAAACCGCGGCAATAATGAGTCCGTTTCGGAGCACTTCACCGATAAATGCCAGGTATTTACTGAGATCAAAAGCCCGTTCAGCTGCATCCATATCCACCAGGGGTATACGGGCTGGTTCTGGCCGGAATAATTGCTCCATTTCCTGAATCATCTGTTCCCCGCCCCGGGGAGTAAACAATCCCGCAAGCCAGGCGAACAGAGCAATGACCACTTCGGGAGGCAGGACTGCCCGGGAACTGTTTATACTCCACCCCAGGGCCAGTGCCAGTACAATAATGATCAGGGAGAGCATGAGCCTGCTTACCCGCTGGTCCAGGGAATACAAGGATGTTTTTAACAGACTCCGGTGATCATCCAGGTAAGAATTGCCCAGGGATAATCCCAGGAAACTGCCTGTTAAGGATCCCAGTGTCAGTATGGTCAGACCTTTGGAGGCCGATAAATCAACTCCCAGAGACCACAGGATCATAATCAAGAAGATGGTGGAAATAATCATGAGAATACACCGGTTGTTGTTTTTTCGGATTCCGGTGAGGGCTGCAAGAATTTGCGGATGTTCGTGCTGGAGCATTTCCAGAAGAACATCTCCCCGTTTGCCTTCGAACAGGAGGGTTAGTTCCTCCCTATGGAGCAGGGGTTGGTGGGTTGCTCCCATGGTGTAGAAAATAAACAGGGTATAAGCCAAAAAGGTAAGAGAATTCAACCGGGGCAGGAACTTGATTGTCCAGGGGACAGGATGAATGAGGGAAACAGTCAAATAACCAGCAATAAGAAAAACGAACAAGGCCCGCCAACGAAATGCAGGATCGAGCCTTTGGCCTGGGCTCAGGAGAGTAAAAAGAATTTCCAACCCGGCAGCCAGGAGGGTAAAACCCATTACCAGCCACAGGGGTGCAGGAGATGGCCATTGGTTGGACAGGAGTACCAGGTCGAAGGTTCTCCAGAGCAGTAAGCCGAACGTGCCGACAGTGAGGGCCGCAAAAAAACTGTGCATAATCCGGATGAATGTAAAATTCCGGGTTCTCCGTGCTCCGGGTCTAGTCATCGAACACATCCTCCCCGTATTCCCGAATTCCCAACACCCGGTATTTTTTCCCTGGCAGAACAGTGCCTCCGTGGATCCGACCCTCGGAATTAATTTTTTCATCGACAACCCAGAGATCCAGGTTCCAGGTTGAGTGAAAATCCTCCACGGCCCGGGAGAAAAGATTGGTGTCCAGGGATGGACCGATGTAAATGACCCGGGTTCCCGGGCCAGGCCGGAGTGTGCGGATTTGCTCGAAGAGTTTCCAGGTCATTTCCGATGTGCCCTGACTGGGACGAAAGACCGTTGCGAGGGATTGTAACAGGACCGATGCCTGTTCCCTGCCCTTTCCAAAGGGAAGTACCAGGGGTTCGGTAGTGGATTCGAAGACTGCATTTTCCGAAACTGCGGGAATGAATTCATAGTTGTCCCTGTTCGTTTCGTCGTAAATTCCCACCGGCTGAACACCGTTTGTTATGAGTGCAAATTGTTCCCCCGAAGCTGCCCAGAATTGGGCTGCGGATGCAGCCACCTCAATGGCCCGTTCGGTGTGGTGGAAAACTCTTCGTCCCAAATAATCCAGGGGATTCAGGTTTAACAGAATGATTGCGGGAACCGTCAGGGTTGCAAGATATTCGGAGACCTGGAGAATCCCGGTTCTTGCGCTTACCATCCACTGAATTCTACGGGGATCATCTCCCGGTTGGTATTCGTGGTAGCTGCGGTGTTGGGTTGGGTCTTCATTCAGGGGATTCTTGCTGTGTATTGCTCCAATAGGGCTGCCCCTGTCCAGGAGTAAATGGAGGGGATGAATCCGGGGAAAAACAATAACGCTTCCAGGGAGGTAAAGTATTCGCTGCCATGGAAAGAATCCTAAAGGATCGGCAGATTGGAGCCCCACAGGGCCCAGGCGATACCTGCCCCGGTTTTGGGATTTAACTTCGTAGGTCATTCTCAATCGCTGTCCCGGGGACAGACGGAATATTCTGCGGTCATTATTGTCGGAAATTAGAGCTCCTGGCTCATCGCTGACTACCAGACCTGGAACGGGTAAGGGAAGGTAATTGGTCAGAATGAGGGAGATTGCAGTGGTGGAATGGCGGTAAACCAGGGTTTCTTCCAGTTCCCTGGCTATCCAGATGTACCGTTTTTGGAGACGGGAATAAAGGTACGACAGGAGTACCAATACCATGGTACTTCGGGCTGCCCACTGAAGAAGCGACAGGGGAATGAACAGGATAATGAGTAGCGAAACTATGAAAAGAAAGGTTCCTCCCCGCATGCCAGGAGTACCTAGGACTGCTGTATCAAAGGCACGTCGGTTCTTTCCAGAATTTCATCTAATACCGATTGAGCTGTGGTGCCTCGGATAAGGCTTTCGGGTTTAATAATGATCCGTTGCCGAAAAACCGGCGGGGCAAGTTCTTTTACGTCATCAGGAATGACGTAGTCCCGGCCTCGAAGAGCTGCAATGGCCTGGCTTGCCTGGGAGAGGGCCAGGGTTCCCCGGGGAGAAATACCAACCCGAACCGAGCTATGGTTCCGGGTAGCTTCTACAAGCTGGATAATGTAATCCAGAATAGCCGGGTCCATGGCAACCTGGTGGACAATTTCTCCCATGGAGTTGGTTTCTTCGGGATTGGTGACAGGATGTAAATCCACAATAGGATGACTGGTGCGTCTTTGTCGCAGGACGATTTCCTTTTCAATGTCCCGTTGAGGATACCCCATGGTCAGGCTCATGAGAAACCGGTCTTTCTGAGCCTCGGGGAGGGGGAAGGTACCTTCAAAATCAATAGGATTTTCCGTTGCAATGAGGAAAAAGGGCTTTGGCAGGCTTATTGATTTTCCGTCGACGGAGATTTGTCCCTCGGCCATTGCTTCCAGAAGGGCGGATTGGGTTCGGGGAGTTGCCCGGTTTATTTCATCCACAAGAACTACATTGTTGAGAATGGGACCCTTCCTGAACCGGAAGGTGGAATCCTGGGGATTGTATACCGACACCCCAAGCACATCGGTGGGAAGCAGGTCGGGTGTACCCTGGACCCGGGCAAAACTCCCCCCCATTGCAATGGATAGAGCCCGGGCAAGAATAGTCTTCCCTGTTCCGGGCAAATCCTCCAGAAGAACATGACCCCCAAGGACCATGGACGCCAGCAGATGCTCAATGAGCACGGGTTTGCCCAGAAATACCTTTTCCACCTCGCTGGTAATTTTCTGAGCCCAGGCTTGAACCTTCTGGACCGATCCCTTGGTTTGTGTCATATCCGTTCCTTTCGCTGTTTATCTGCCCCAGGCCTCCAGGAAAGAGTCCCGGTCGACCATGTAATAACGGCCCGAGTTGTTCCAAAGACTGAATCCCGATCCGCCGCCCTGCATGGTACCACGGATTTGCAGATTCAGGTATTCGGTATATTCGGGAAATTCATACCGTAACTCCCCACCGATGAGAAAGGCCTGAACCCAGGGACGAATGAGAACCCTGTCGCCTGCCATGCTTCTGGCCCGGTAGGTTCCGGTGTCGTACAGTTCGTATGCCCTCTGGAAATAAGTGAGGTGGGGCAGAAAATCCCGGGCGTAATGACTCGGGTAGGCCATGGGGGAAATAACGTCCACATAGAAAGACAGGGCTTCAATGTCTTGGCCAAGGTAACCCATACGGGCCCAAGCGTTGAACCCGAAAATATCGATGCTTATGGGCACATCAATGACTTCCCTGGCTTTTCTCAGGAAGTTCTGAAGGGCCCAGACCCGGTCGGGTATTGAATCCAGGGTGGGTTCCCCAGGCAGGGACCACCCCTCCCGTACCAGGAGTTGAGGATGAACTACCAGATTCGATGGGCTTACCTGCTCATAGTATCCCTCAGGACGGCTTTGATCGGTTCGGATAGGGTAGAATCTGCTCCGGATATTCCGGGTAAATCCATCGGACGGAAACCTGATATAGTCAAACTGAACCTCATCTACCCCAAGTTCCTGGAGTTCCTGGGCAATCGCTATATTGTACTGGGCAACAAAGTCAGCGTAGGGATCGGTCCAGTATTCGATTTGTACTGTTCGGGGTTGGGGATTTGGATTCTCATCGGTTGCTTCGGGGGTTTGTTGACGGAACACTCCCCAGGGCCTGTTTGTGGTTATATCCCACAGGGCGTATTTACCGTTTAAGTACCGGTATAACTGACTGTCTTTGAAAACAACGTGTCGGGCAATAACATAGATTCCCTTTTCATGGGCTTTCCGGATGAGTTCCCGAGCATCGAACCGAATGTCTATGGAGCCAACCTGACGGGCTATTTCCAGTTGACTGTCGTAGGTCAAATACCCGATGTCGTCCTTAAAATCTACAATTATGCTGTTCATTCCATGATCCACCACGAATTGTAAATGGGCATCCAGATTATTAGCTGCCTGCCAGGGATTCAGGTAGATTCCCGTGCGGTCTGCAGCCAGCTGTCTTCTTGCCCAAAAGGCCTCGTCGGGTACCAGTTCATCAACCAGGGGACCGGTTTCCCGGGCCTTTACCGAAGGGGGAAGGGGCCAGGTTTGGTCGTACAGGGGGAGCACCCGTTGGGTCCAGATGGTTGAACCATCGGGACTGAGAGACAGATCTTTCAGTTTAATTTCCGGCATGTCGGGGTAGGATGAATGTACGTCTTCCTGTGCCAGGGGTATGACCGTTGAGGTATTCCAGTTCCAAAGGTACCAGTCGTTGGTAAAGCCCTTTCTAAACAGCATGGTATTTGGATCGGATGACGGAATCCAAAGAGCTTTGACCTCATCGTAGAACTGTGCTCCCTGGTAAAGAATGCGGTCTATGGAGCTATGGCGTAATCTTTCCCAGGTTTCTCCCCCGTTTCTGGTCTGGTAGAAACCCTGGTAACTCGAAGCAACTACCTGATGATTTGAATCCCGTGGGTTAATAGCAGCCGCAGTTATGTAGAGGCTTGTGTTAAATTCATCTAGGGGCCGGGAAGATGTCCAGTTAGCTCCCGAATCCAGAGAAACGAATAATTCCTGCCGGGCGGGGTACACAATATAGGAAGGGGCATTTGCAATTGATCGGGTCGATGTCTGGGTTGAACTGCCCATGGGTTGTTCCTGGGTTTGGACAGGTGTTTCCCTGGTTGATTCACCCTGGTAGGTTCCTTCGTATTGGACTGGAGATTCAGGGGCAGCTTCGTTAGGGTTTCCGGCACATCCGGTCAGGAGTGAGGAAAACAGTACAAGACTTAAAAGAGCAACTGGAGGCAGGTAATTGTGTATCTTTTTCATAAGGTTTTTCCGGTGGGAATTATAGTAAAAAAACCTCCTTTGGAACAGCAAAGATGGGGTGTTTTTTTCCAGGAAGTTTTCTGGACTTGTGTACCCCGAACTACCTTGCTACAATTACAATGGAACTAATTGCAGACCATACAACCATGAATTGAACCCCATAACCACGAAGGAGAAACTATGCACTTTACAGGGCTTGAAAAAAAAATGACCGGAGTGCTCATTCCGGTGTTTTCCCTCCGGTCTTCCGACTCGGTAGGAACCGGAGAATTTCTTGATTTATTGGAATTTGGAACCTGGTGTAAATCCGCAGGTTTACAAGTTATTCAGCTTTTACCGGTTAATGATACCGGCGACGATCCTTCTCCTTATAGTGCTTTAAGTGCATTTGCCCTTCATCCCCTTTTCATTCGTATACAGGAACTGCCTGAGTTCAAAACCCTGACCAGCTCCGCTGGACCTGCCAAAAAACTGAAGGCCCTGCAAAAGGAACACCAGGATGAGTTACGACTTCAGTACCGGGATGTGCTGTACGGGAAACTGGAAATCCTGCGCGATCTGTTTTCCAGGAATGCAGAAGCAATCCTCGAGGATAAGGGATACCTTTCCTGGGTAAAAGCGAATCCCTGGGTAGAGGAATACGCCGTTTTTCGGTCGTTGAAACAGCTGAATGATGGTCATGGATGGCCTGCCTGGAAGAATAATCAACACTTGTCTGCCAAGGAAATAAAAGCCCTTTGGAAAGCCGCGGAGCTTCCGGTGCATTTCTATGGTTGGATCCAGTATCGTCTGGAGCAGCAATTTATTCAGGTAGCCGAGGGGCTTCGGGGAATGGGCATTCTCCTGAAGGGGGATATTCCGATTCTCATGAATGAAGACAGTGTGGATGTCTGGGCCCACAGGGACATTTTCCAGTTCCACCTCCGGGCCGGTGCTCCACCCGACGGATTCAGCCCCGAAGGACAGAACTGGGGCTTTCCGGTTTACAACTGGGAAGAGTTGGAAAAAACCAATTACGATTGGTGGCGTAAACGGTTACTTCAGGCCGATAAATTTTATCAGGCCTATAGAATTGACCATGTGCTGGGTTTTTTCCGCATTTGGACCATTCCCTACAAGAATACTTCGGGAATTTTGGGGTATTTTCAACCCTCGAGTTTTATTCACCGGGCTGACCTGTATCGAAAAGGTTTCGATGACGGAAGGATCAAGTGGCTCAGTGAACCCCACATTCCCGGTCATGATCTTCGGGCACGATTCGGCATTCATGCGGATGAAATAATACGGTTGGTTTTTTCTCAGCTTGGCACCGAAGACCTGTTTTTATTCCGGGATGATCTTGAGGGAGAGCGGGAAATCCATTCCCTGAATCTCAACTGGGACGATAAGAAAACCCTGCTTGCCTGGTATCGGGATAGAACCTTCCTCCCGGTGGAAGAGCACGAATTTGCTCCTACTTGGAACTTCCGGGATTGCACCAGATTCCAACAACTTTCAGACCACGAAAGAGCTGGTATTGAAGAACTGGTGAGGGAAAAGGGTCACGAGAATGAGGGTTTATTGGCAGCCCAGGGAAGGAAACTTCTAGGTTTTATGCTGGACACCGTAGGTATGCTGACCTGTGCAGAGGACCTGGGAGCCATTCCCCAGGGGGTTCCACCGGTGCTTCAGGATTTGGGTGTGCTCAGTTTGAAAATTCCCCGGTGGAGCAGAAAATGGGATGAACCAGGGCAGCCCTATATACCGGTTCAGGAGTATCCCTTTCTCTCAGTTTGTGCCCCTTCGGTTCATGACACATCAACCTTGCGGGATTGGTGGGAGCACGAAGAAGGAAAAGAGGGCTTCTGGCACGTACTGGGATTTCAGGACCATTGTCCCGGAGACTATCATCCGGATATTGCCCGCAGGGTTCTTGAACAGGTACAGACCGCAGGGTCGGGTCTATGTATTTATCAGCTGCAGGATTTTTTCGCCCTTGTTCCTGAGCTTCGGGCTGCGGACAGCAAAGATGAAAGGGTAAATGTGCCTGGTACCGTTGGTGAGACCAACTGGTCGTATCGAATTCCCCTGACTATCGATGCCCTTGCTAAGCAGAAAAAACTGGTAGAAATGATGAAAGAATTATCTGCCCTCAGGAATTGAATCTATACCTGGGGCTGGAAAAAACCTCAGGGAACAACCTTTTTTCCCACGAAACCCACAAGAGGCATTACACTGTATTGGAGGGAATATAACGTGGGAAATGAGGTTTTCGCAGATATTTCTTTTGCACAATCCCAAATCCTAGGTTATTTCTTTTATTTGATAAGAAAAAGTTTTCCAAAGAATAACGTAATTGCTAAACCGGTTTATAATTATGAGCGAGAAGGAGAAGGGAATGGGACAGGTTCAATGGAGCAGAGAATTTCACATACTCGGTGTTGTAAGGAAGAAGCTTGGGGTACAAAAGGAGCTCTTTGCCAGCCGGGGTCCGGTACTCTTTGCAAATCTCAGAGCAGCCAGGGAGTTTACAAAAAAATATCTGGATTATAAGGCAGCTCAGAAGAAGACCAGTCTCGTCCGCCCGGAAGACTTCTATGCAATGGGCCTTATCGATGAGATTCTCCATTATGTGATCTCGTCCTACTGCGCTGAGAACGGTGCCGATACCATGAAAGGTGTTTTAAAAGCGGTGGAAAATCATCTTGGTAAGGATGACACCCAGGTTGTACTGCGGGAGTTTACCCGGGATTTCCCACCCACCCCTGTTTATTCAGGAGAAATGGATTTGGAATCGTACTTGAACAGCACCATTGACGGAGAATCGGGTTGGCATATTGCCCTGGAAGAGATCATTATGCTTTGGGTAGAGAACATGAATCCCGCCTACCACATTGCCCACGATTTAATTGATCATAAAAACCTGCTTACCGAAACACCCTACGAAAAACTGATTGCTTCGGTTCGTGAAGCCTTTACTGCCCTGCCTCCCTTCGGTCCGGATGTACAACCCCTTGTGGAAATGCTTCGGGCACCTGCAGTTGCCCATCCGGACAGTTTGCAAAAACAGTTGGAGT
>SKVS01000130.1 GCA_007129335.1 Spirochaetaceae bacterium | reverse complement strand
CTACAAACCAGCCATACCCAATCCCTGGTAAACATTCAGGAGGATTTTCAGAAAATCGCCGCTTCTGTACAGGAAGGTTTCGGGGAAGGGAAGGAAAGCCTCCTGTCTCAAGCCCAAGAAGTCCAGGACGCCTTTGTTCAGGAACTTTCAGCATACCAGAAGGACTTCAGTGCCCTGGTCGAGAATCATAAAACCCAGGCAGAACAAACATTCGGAACTCTCGATCGTGAATTGATGGAAAAATTCCAGAAGGTTAGCGAGCAAACCAGCATCCTGGAAGACCACCTGAAAGTAATCGATGGAAAACAGCAGAGCATGGGGCAGGACATTGAACAAACGGCTGTTCAGTTCCAGTCTTCCCTGAAGGCCTCCATGGAGGAACTTGCATCGGTTTTGGATCAACGGACTAAGGGGGTGGAACAGGATGTTTTGGCTGATCTGGATCTCCGGCTGAAAGAATACGAACAGGCTTTTGCCTATCGGATCCAGTCAATTGAACAGGTTTCTTCGGACATAACCCTTTTGGAACAGGGTCTGCACAAACTGGTAGAAAAATCCGAATTAAAACTGCGAGACCAACTGGGCCGGTTATCGAATGATTTACAATCCGAACGTCAAAGGGATCTGGAACTGGCCAGGGATGAAATGGGACAGGTCCTCCAGGAAATGAAGGATTTGGAACAGGGTTTGAATGACCTGAAAGCCCGGGCCTACGATTCCACCTCTGCTAAACTCAAGAGTTTCGAGGACGAATTCTTTGTCGATTTGCATAAACGAAGCGACAAGATGGAGCAATCCATGCAGGAATGGCAAAACCAGGTCGCCATGGTGTTAGAAGATTTGGGATCCAGAACCGAAAAACAAAGGGGTGAACTGGAAACCCAGTTTTTACAGGCCCTTGAGGATAAAATTCACGTTCTCGAAGAGCAGGCATCTGACCATATAAGGGCAATAGAATCGCAATTGAGCGCAAACCGGGAAAAAACCGAGTCGGTCCTGAGCGCTCAGGAACAGAGCCTGGTTAATGCGGACAAAACAATTCGCCTGGAACTCCAAAGCCTTCATGAAGGTTTCATGGAGAAAATGAACAACCAGTATTCCCTGTTTCAGACCCAAAATCAGGACCGATTAACTGCTCTGGAAACCTCCCTGGACGGGAAGGTGAGGAAGCTGGAAGCTTCGGTGGGAGACAGGAGCAGCCAGGTCGAACAGATGTTTGAGACAGTTCGCTCGGATGTTGGTTTGTGGCAGGCAAAAATTTTACAGCAAATGAGTTCAGCCCAGACTGCATTGGAGTCCGAGGTAGATCAGGTACAGAGAAAAATTACCGACCACATAGCTGAGGTATCCGATTCCGCAGGTCAGGAAATCCGGTCTATCCAGGATTCAGTCCAGGAGGAAAAAGAATCGATTCTCCAGGGGGTCTTGCGGGCAAAGGAACAGGTAGAGAGTATTTTAGGAACCCTGGAATCCCGGTCTTCCCAAATATCCACAACCTTCCAGGACTCGGCTGAGCAGACCCAGCAGGAAATTGAAGGCCGGTTACGGGAGTTTCGAAGTACCATTACGGGTATTCGGGATGAGTTTGAGAGCACTCAGAAAAGACTGCTGGCCGATCTTGAATCCCGGACAGAGCAGCTTGAGGCAACTCTCATGGAAATAGATAAGCGGCAGAAACAGTTCCTTGCCCAGACCAAGCTTTTTGAACGGGCTGATATTCTGAAACAAGAGTTGTCTGAGGATATTGAGAAATTGAAATTCGAGGCTGAGAAAATCAGAACCGACAAAAAAGATTTTGGATCCATTGAAGAACAGGTCAGCCGCATTAAATCCCTTGGTGAACAGGCAGTATCCAAGCTTGAACGGATCACCACCGAAAAGAAACGGTTGGATTCTGTTGAAGATAACTTAAACAGACTCTTGGGTGTGGCCCAATCGGTGGATGAGAAGCTTGCCCAGGCTTATACCCAACAGGACCAGCTGGTAGAAATGCAAAAGGCACTTCGTGACCTGGCAGATGTGGAACAACTGGTTGAGCAGCGCTTTGAGCGGCTGGAGAAAAAGAGTGGAATACTTGAAACCACCATCGAAGGTGTTGACAAGAATTTCCATCAGCTCACCGACCTGGAGCAGAAATTCGTAGCAATTTATCAGGATATTGAGGAAACCATTCCTGGTAAACTCCATACATTGGAAGCAAATATTACCCAATTGTCCTTGAAGAAAAAAGAAGCAGATTTGGCGGTTAAACAACTGTCTCAACTGGATAACCTGGTAAAAGATGTGGAACAGCGTATAGGGGAAATTCAGAAAAATCGCGAATGGCTTGCCAGGACTGAAACCCGGTTCGAAGAAATTACCCGGCAGGCCCAGGATCAGGTTCAAATTCTCAGTACCCTGGTAAAGGATGAGTTGAAAACCACGAGCGATGATCCCGATGCTATTCCCAAATCCGCCAGAGAGCTGGTAATCCGTCTTGCCCACCAGGGATGGAAAATTGAGGAAATTGCCCGGACCACCAAGCTCAGCAGGGGTGAGGTGGAACTCATTCTGGAAATGAAATCGAGGTAATGCTTGACGTTTGGGAATTAAAATAGGTATTTTACTGCCAACCAAAGCACACAATTCACAGAAAGGGTATCTCGGTAACTTGCTATTCTAAGAATGTACTGAGTTAACACTCCACAGGAGTAAGACTCAGGGCGAATAGCTGAGAAGGATATTGAGATGCCCCAGTATTCTTAGGGAGGAAATGGTGTCCGAAGAAATAAACTCTCCAGACAATGAGGTATTGTCCGAAGAGCTAGAGCAACCTGGTACCCATGGCGAGTCCGATCCTGATACAACTGTTTCCCAGGAAGAACAGGGAAACCTTGATCAGGACAATCTGGAAGTACAGAATCCGGAACTGGAAGCCTTACGGGTTCAAAACGAACAATTATCTGCAGAACTCAGTGAGTTAAAGGATCAATACTTGCGAAAACAGGCTGATTTCGATAATTTCCGCAAGCGACTGCTGCGGGACAAGGAAGACAGTATTGCCTATGCAAACAGAAAGATCCTTGAAGACCTCTTGCCTGTAATTGATGACTTCGAGCGGGCAATCAAGAGTTCTGAAGATGCAAAGGATTTCGACTCTCTCCACGATGGAATCCAGCTCATAGAAAAGCAGCTGGTGAGCATGCTGGAGAAAAAATGGGGTCTGATTCGTTTCGATTGCGAAGGTCAGGAATTTGATCCCCAAAAGCACGAGGCAGTAGCCGTAGAACCCCGGGAAGGTGAGGAACACCAGAGGGTTCTTGAGGAATTTCAGAAGGGTTACCTTCTGAACGAGCGGGTCCTGCGAACCGCAAAAGTTAAAGTTTCTATGCCTGTTAATAAAGGAGAATAATTATGGGAAGAATTATTGGTATTGACTTGGGAACAACAAACTCCTGTGTAGCGGTTATGGAAGGTGGCGAAGCCATTGTTATCCAAAATGCCGAAGGTCAAAGGACAACCCCGTCTATTGTAGCATATACCGGCAAAGGTGAACGCCTTGTAGGCCAGCCTGCCAAAAATCAAATGGTAACAAATCCGGAAAAGACCATCTCTTCAATCAAGCGTTTCATGGGACGCAGAGGCAGCGAGGTTACCGAAGAAATCTCCATGGTTCCTTTTCACATCGATGTAAGCGATTCCGGTTCTGCCGTAAAAGTATCGGTGGATGACAAAAAATTTACCCCTCCGGAAATTTCCGCAGCAATTTTGCAGAAAATGAAGGAGACTGCCGAGGATTATCTGGGCGAGCCGGTTACCGAAGCGGTAATTACCGTTCCTGCATATTTTAACGATGCCCAGAGACAAGCCACCAAGGATGCCGGTCGGATTGCCGGGCTTGAGGTAAAACGTATTGTCAACGAGCCTACTGCTGCTGCCCTGGCCTATGGTTTCGGGAAAAAAGGAAAAGATGAAAAAATTGCTGTGTATGACCTTGGTGGTGGTACCTTCGATATTTCAAT
>SKVS01000060.1 GCA_007129335.1 Spirochaetaceae bacterium | reverse complement strand
GGGAACCCGATTCGGGGGAACACAGACACTCCAGGTATCCCATTCTCTGGCCTGGGTAAAAAGGGCCAAATAGCTATCTCTGGGAGCATCCTGTTTGAGTAGGGTATGGTCAATAGACCGGGATACAGGATCCTTGGGATTTCTTCTTACCGAATCCAGAACGGGATATTCCCTGCCTTGAATAAAACCCTTTGCTTCGAGGGTTTGTTGTACCCGATGCCATTCTTGCACAAGATCCTGCGAAAGTCCGGAAAAGTCCGGGGTATTAGGATGTTCCATTGTATCTCCCTTCTATTATGGTACCCTGGGGACTATCCCCTGGGGTGGTAATCGTGATGATAAAGCTGCAAAGCTTCCTTATCGATATGGGTATAGATTTGTGTTGTACTGATATCCGCGTGTCCAAGAAGTTCCTGCACAGCCCTGAGATCGGCACCTCCTTCCAGGAGATGGGTTGCAAAGGAATGCCTTAGTGTGTGGACCTTAGCCCTGACCCCTGCCCGTTCGCTAATTTCCTTAAATCGTTTCCACATTCCTTTTCTCGAAAGCTGGCGCCCATGGTGGTTCAAAAACACATAGGGAACAGGGGATTTCAGAAGCAGGGGCCGACCTTCCACAAGGTAACGGCTCAACCAGTGTACCGACTCTTCACCCAGGGGCACCAGCCTCTCCTTACTTCCCTTACCCAGCACCCGGATAATCTGCTGGTCCAGATACACTTTTTCTAAAGCCAGTTCAACTGCTTCGGAAATCCTCAATCCACAGGAGTAAATGAGCTCAAATAATGCCCTGTCCCGCAGACCATGGGGGGTCTGGATATCGATGTGCTCCAAAATAAGCTCAATTTCTTCTACCCTGAGAACACCGGGCAATCGCTGAACCATTTTTGGGATTTCAATTCGGGATGCAGGATTCTGTTCACAATATCCTTCGAGCATGCAGAACTGGAAGAAACTCCTCAGGCTGCTTATGCTCTTTGCTATTGTTCGCTGGTCAATACCCTGTTCGTCCTTTCTGTATACCAGATACCGCTGAATATCCTCATACATAACCTGTCCCAGGAACAGACGGTTTTCTTCGAGAAAGACAAAGAAAATTTTTATTTCCCTGAGATAGGTTCTTACACTTCTGTCAGCAAGCTGGAGCTCGGCCAGAAGATAAGCTTCAAATCGGTATAAGAGCTTAGGCATTGAAAGGCTTTCCATAACACCCTTACCTACTGACCCGACCGTGCCCGCTGTTCCCTCATGCGAATATACGCTGGCACTCCCAAATCATCGGATGAGCCCCGGGGCACAACAGGATGAGGAGGTAATACCGATGGCTTAACCCGGGCACCAATGGGTTCCCGGGTTTTTACGGGACTCACCGGCACACTTGGTTCAGCTTCTTTCTCCTGTTCTTTCCGGGATGGAGAGATGAGTTGCTGAAAACTGTCAAGACTCATGTAGTCCGATTTCTCGGTAACCTGCTCGGGTTTATGTTCTTCCACCAGGGTATTCCCACGGCGGGAAGCAAAGGGACTATGGACCAGGGGAAAACCTGTGGCGATGACCGTTACAATGATCTCATCTTCCAGGGAATCATCTACACTTGGACCGGAAATTATGAGAGCATCTTCATCGGCGTTTGCAGTTATGATATGCATAATTTCTTCATATTCGGACAGAGAGAAATCAGCACCCCCAGCAACATTGACTAAAATCCCCTTTGCTCCGTCGATATTCGCATCTTCCAGTAAGGGATTATTGATTGCATTGGTTGCAGCGTCTACCGCTCTGTTCTCCCCTGTGCCCCTGCCAATACCCATAAGGGCATCGCCTTGACCATTCATGATTGTTTTTACATCCGCAAAATCTATATTGATTTCACCTGGCTTTGTAATTAAATCAGAAATACCCTGAACACCTTGACGAAGAACATCATCGGCAACCAGAAATGCCTGCTTAATGGGAGTGTTCTTTTCCACAATTTTTAGCAGATGCTGATTCGGAATGGTAATGAGGGTATCAACATGATCCCTGAGTTTTGCAATGCCTTCCTCGGCGAGTTTTGCCTTTTTGCGTCCCTCAAAAGCAAATGGCTTTGTTACTACTGCTACCGTCAGAATTCCCATTTCCCGGGCAATACTGGCAATAACAGGGGCTGCTCCGGTACCGGTTCCCCCGCCCATACCTGCGGTTATGAACACCATGTCCGAATTGCTCAGCAATTTTTTTATTGTTTCCTTGTCTTCCAGGGCAGCTCTTTCCCCAATTTCCGGATTACCCCCAGCACCAAGGCCTCCGGTAACCTGGCTTCCCAAAGGAACCCTTGTAGGTGCCTTGCTCCCCTTGAGGGCCTGGAGGTCCGTGTTTACCGCGTAGAAATCCACATCCCGCAATCGAGATTCAATCATGCGGTTCACCGCATTACTACCGCCGCCACCAACACCAACTACCCGAATTACTGTCGGGCTGCTAGGCTGATCTTCCTGATAATCATCAACAATCTCAATATTCATAACCCCTCCCTTGTATGAACATCCGAGGTCTGTGCACTAAGAACTAATGCAGCATCCCCCAATCAAAAAAAGTTTTTTAGCCATTGTTTAAAGCTGTTTCCCGTATTCTTTGTGTTCTCTCCCTTAGTCAGAGGACTCTTGTTATCCCCATCAAGATCATGTCCATGGAGTACCAAACCTATTGCGGTTGCCAGGTTCGGTTGCTGAAGATCCTGGGTTAATCCTCCAACCCCCAGGGGAAAACCTACTCGAACAGGAGTTGAAAAAATTTCTGCAGCCAGCTCGGGAGCTCCCTGCAGCAGCGCTCCTCCACCGGTCAATACAATCCCCCCTGCCAGTGCCGGCCATCGATAGAACTGAGCCTCACGCTCAACCTTATCTTTTACCAGGGTAAATATTTCTACCATTCTTGCTTCAATATATTCCGACAATTCCAATTTGGTTACCGACTTAGGCGGCATTCCTCCCACACCAGGTATGATGATTTCCTCGTCGTGATCATCCACCAGAGGAGAATAGCACATTCCGTACTGGAGCTTGATGGTTTCCATGGTTTCACCTGGTGCCTTCAGAATAATTGACAAATCGGATGTAACCTCATTTCCCCCAATAGGAATAACACTGGTAAAAAAAGGAGCTCCATTTTGGTAGAGCATAATGTTTGTCGTTCCCCCACCAATGTCAATGACCAGGGTTCCCAGATCTTTTTCATCCCGGGACAGTACAGCCTCCGCTGCCACAAGAACATCGAGGGCCAGGGTTTCCACCTTGAAACCTGCCCGATTAACACATTTTAATACGTTCTGGGCTGCGGTTACACTGCCGGTAACAATATGCACCTCCGCTTCCAGGCGTACTCCAATCATGTCCAGAGGGTCTTTTATCCCCTTTTGATCGTCAACCACATATTCCTGAGGAATAACATGGAGCACTTCTCTGTCCATAGGCAGAACCACTGCCCTGGCTGCATCCATGACCCGGGAAATATCCACGTGGGTAATCTCCCGATCCTTGCTGGTCACAGCAACTACCCCCCGGGAATTCAGGGCTTCGATATGGCTGCCGGAAATACCGGTGATGACTGAAGAAATTTCTCTTCCTGCCATGTTTTCGGCTTTCTCTATTGCCAGGGCAACGGATCGCAGGGTTGATTCAATATTTACCACCACACCCCGCCTGAGACCATGGGATGGAACAGATCCGATACCCAATATATCCAACCCTCCAGACTCACTGGTCTCAGCAATAACCGCGCTTACTTTCGATGTTCCAATATCCAGACCAACATACATCTTACCATGGGTCATGACCCACCCCCTGCCAAGGTAAAGACCACATCGTCTGTCCGGAAATCGATTTCCCGCACAAGAGTAAAGTCTTCACGATGTCGTAATAGTTCAAGTACCCGTAACAATGCAACTCCCTGCTCCCTGCTCAGCCTGTCTCCAATGAGGACCCTCTGCTGAATGTGTACAGGATAAACATACACCTGAAACCCTCCGGGTT
>SKVS01000369.1 GCA_007129335.1 Spirochaetaceae bacterium | reverse complement strand
TCCCACATTGAGTGCCATGGGATCACTGATTCTAACATTACTCAAGCGAATTACATCCCCAGTTCTGAGAGAAAGGACATCTCTCATGGTCAGATTCATCCGACCAATTTCGGCTACCACATCAACCTCGATACTGGACAAACGCTCCCGTAGAATATTCAAGTTCTCAGTGGTTGTTCCCCGACGAACGGATGAATACCAGTACTGGGCAGATAATTTAGAAATAATCGGCTCAATGGTCAGGTAGGGTATACAGAAGTTCATCATACCTTCTACATCTCCGACCTTGGTTTCCAGGGTTACCAGTACAACCATTTCAGTTGGAGGGACAATTTGGGCAAACTGGGGGTTGGTTTCAATGGTACCCAGCCTTGGCCGCAGATCTATTACTTGACTCCAGGCTTCCCGCATATTCCCGAGAATCCGCACAATAATCCCTTCCATAACCGACGTTTCGATATCGGTTAACTCCCTGGTTACCTTGGTACCTTCTCCCTTCCCACCAAACAAACGATCAATGACGGAAAAAGTAATAGCAGGATCAATTTCCAGGATTGCCGAACCTTTCAAAGGATCCATGTTTATAACAGCCATGGTAGTAGGGTTCGGTATTGATCGAATAAATTCCTCGTAGGTAAGCTGATCTACACTGGCAACGTGTACCTGTACCAAACTCCGCAGCTGTGCTGATAAGGAAGTAGTTGTCAATCGGGCAAAGGTTTCATGCATGATGGAAACCGTACGGATCTGTTCCTTAGAAAACTTGTCCGGCCGCTTGAAGTCGTAGATTTTTATCTTGCGGTTTGAGCTTTCCGACTGGGTAGTAACATCCTCGGTTTCTATGTCTCCCGAAGAAATGGCGGTAAGGAGTTGATCAATTTCATCTTGAGATAATACTTCTGTCATCCCTTACTCACCCTCCCTGAACCATGGTTGCACACCTGGCACGGTTTTTCAAGAGTTTTCCATTCAAACCCGCTAATGCAATACATGCTCAGCACCTTTCCCGACTGAAGTGCCTTAGAAATTCAGCACCTGAAAATTCGTAAACCTTACTTCCTGAATCTGCCTGGTCATTATTTGGTTAATTAATGCTTTTAAACGGCTTCGAATCTCTTCCCTGTTCTGACTGTTCATTAAATAGGCAGCATTCTGACTACTGAACCAGAGCAGGATCTGATCGGTTATCTGCACTCTCCGAAGAATAATTTCATTAGCTGTTGCAGCATCACCAACTCTATACCCAATCTGAATGGTAACCACATAGGTATTCCGAACCTCATCAGCAGTGACTCCCCGGAGTTCGGCCAGTTCAAAGTAGTCGAACATAGGCAGGCTTTCAACATAATCCTCGGTAATGGTAGTCCGTGGACCTCCCGGTCCCACTCCACCAATTACCTGCAAGGTTACTATGACTATAGTTACCACAAAAATGATCATTCCCAGGACAATTGCGACCCACTTGAAAATCTGCAGTACAATCGCAGGGAGGAAGCCTACTTTTCTTTTTCCACTATCGGGAGCACTGGATTCACCACCGGTTAAATCATCATCGCCTTCTAAAAAATCATCAGACATGAATTGCTCCTTTCCCTAGCACAGATTTTCTGGCTCTCATAAACTCAATAACGTTGAACACTGTAAAGAACCTGAGGTTCTTATTATCTTATCGGCTATCATGAGTATAATATTACTGTTTTTCTATTTCGTCTAGATTCTTCGATCTTTTTTACTGAAAAGGATTTATAAGTTTCCCTCAGAAAGAATAATGACATCGATTCTCCGGTTATACGCCCGACCTTCGGGGGTGTCGTTGGAGACAACGGGACGGAATTCCCCAAAGGATAGAACTTGAAACCGATTTTCTGGAGAACCAAATTCCGTAAGAAAGAGCATGGTATTTAAAGCCCTGGCAGACCCAAGATGCCAGTTTGTCGGCCAAGGTCCATTGGGATCGGTTGGTTCATCGTCGGTATGACCTTCAACCCGAAATAACCGGTTTTCTAATCCGGGACTGGATAACAGCTGAGATAATTTTATGAGTACTTCTCTGGTTTGTTCTATTCGGATGTTTGCGCTGGCAACCTCAAAGAAAGCATCGCTGGCAAGGGATATAACCAGCCCCCTTTCATCCTCGGTAACCCGGACTATATTGGTACGTATTTCAGGTTGGAACAGGGAAACGGCAAGACGGCGGGCCTGAGCAAGGGATCTACCAGCTTGCAAGGACGGCAGGCTCTCAACATTGTTCCCTAATTCAGCGAGCCTACCCTCAGCTAGGGTATTACCACCGGTAAAATTTCCCAGTCCTTGAAATGCTGCCAAAATTAACTGCAAGCGGTATCCGTCCACCGTAGCAGTGGTAAACATTAGTACGAAAAAGGTCAGCAAGAGGGTTACCATGTCACCATAGGTGAGCATATATTCCGGAACTGCACAGTCAGGACATTTTTGTTTTTTTCCAGGAATCGCCACGGCACCCTCCTTTTTTTCAGAATTTGATAATTCTCAACAACAGCAATTTCACAAGAACCTTTTTCCATGTGGTTCGGATCTAGTTTCAAAAACCCAAGCAACAAGCCTGGGCTCAGTTTCCATTTTTACTGGTTAGACTCTGCTTTTATGGGTTCCCGCTCTGCTGGCGGCAGGAAGCTCAACAGTTTTTCCAACAATACCCGGGGATTATCTCCGGATTGAATCGACAGAATACCTTCAATGACAATTTCCTTCTGTCTGGTTTCGTACTTATCCCGATCTTCCAGCTTGTTCTTGAAGGGAATAAGAACAATATTTGCAACCATGGAACCGTACATTGTGGTAATAAGGGCGGTTGCCATACCCTGGGCAATTCCCGACTGGTCTTCCAGGTTTGCAAGCATGGCAATAAGCCCGATAAGGGTTCCGATCATACCGAAAGCAGGAGCCAGTGATCCCCAGTTAGAGAAATAAGCAATGCCATCGGCGTGTCGGGCATTAATCTGATTTAACTCGGTAAAGAGAATATTTTTTATAATTTCCGGATCGGTTCCATCGACAACCAGCTGAATTCCCTTACGCATGAATTCATCTTCTACCTCATCCAGGTTGTCCTCAAGAGCAAGAAGACCTTCCCTTCTTGCCCGTTCAGAAAACGAAACCAAATCGGTTATAACCTTTGCTTCCTGATAGTTGGGAACCGAGGTGATTTTACCTACGTACTTACCAATTCCCAGGGTCCGGGCAAGGGGAGCAGAAATGAGCATGGATCCAATACTACCACCAAGAACAATGAGAATTGATGGAACATCAATGTAGTAGTTGAAACCTACCCCACCCAAGAGGATTCCGAAAACGACCATTCCGAAGGCTACAGCTAAACCAACTATTGTACCCAGATCCATAGAATCCTACTCCTCGTTCTTGAAAGCGCCTATGAGCCGGCGGTACTCAATAATACTTTGGTACACATCTTCATAGGTCTCCCGAACCACCAATCGTTTCCCTGAAAGCATGACCAGGGTAGTATCGGGGTTTGATTCAATATACTCGATTTGATGGGGATTAATATAGTACACTTTCTTATCTAATCGGGTTACTGGAATCACACTATCCACCTTATACAATGGGCCCCGTTTTCCAGGCCGGGGCTACCTCTGTTACTTTGCTACTCTGACACATTTAGAAGGTGTCATCCTTCCTTAGAGTATAGCTTATCGCTTCAGGGTCAACAATTCCTGGAGCATTTGGTCTGCTGTCTGGATTGTTTTGGAATTTGATTGGAAACCTCTCTGGGTTACAATCATATCGGTAAACTCAGCAGCAAGGTCAACATTGCTCATTTCCAACGCTCCTGATATGAACTTGCCTTTTCCAGCGGTTCCACTGGGTCCAATATCCGCGTCTCCGGAGTTAATGGTTACTACATAGGTGTTCTCTCCGGCTTTTTCAAGACCACCTGGATTCACAAAACTCGCCAGGGCAATTTGTCCCAGACTTCTGTTGGTTCCATTAGAAAAAATACCCGTAATGGTGCCAGTCTGGTCGATCCTATAAT
>SKVS01000186.1 GCA_007129335.1 Spirochaetaceae bacterium | reverse complement strand
GAGTATTTTGCTCTGACTATTCTTGGTTTAACCACAGTTGCTACCATGGGTGGGAAAAACTGGCAAAAAGCACTTGTGGCGGTGGTATTTGGCTTATTGTTAAACACCATAGGTATGGATCCCATTGCAGGAACCAGGCGTTTTACTTTTGGAGATGTCCGGTTACTCGATGGCCTGTCGCTTATTCCAGCTATTATCGGTTTGTTTGCCCTGGGTGAACTCTTTTACAACATAGAGCATTATGCCAAGGGACAGAAGTTCGATAAATTAGCCTACAAGCTCCCAAAGCTTAGTTACTATTTAACCGTTTGGAAAAATATTGTTCGCTCTGGTATCTTGGGTACTATTATCGGAATTTTCCCCGGTGCAGGTGGTACAATTGCAGCGTTTATTTCCTACGATGTGGAAAAACGTTTCAGTAAGAATCCCGACTTGTTCGGAAAGGGTTCTCCAGAAGGTGTAGCAGCAGCTGAATCGTCAAATAGTGCATCCGCAGGTGGCGCACTGGTACCCTTGCTCGCGCTGGGCATTCCCGGTAGTGCAACCGCAGCTGTTTTGCTTGGTTCTCTCCTTGTCCATGGGCTCAACCCGGGTCCAGAAATGTTCATAAAAGAGCCAGAACTGGTCTACGGGATGTTTGCTTCCATGTTCATGGCAAATGCTTTTATTCTCCTGGTGGGTCTTTTAGGGGCAAAGCTCTTTGTTAAAGTAACGGATCTGAAAAAAACTATATTGTATCCCCTCATTTTCACCTTCGCTATTGTGGGTAGTTTTGCGGTTACCTCCTCCATGTATTCTGTAATTGTATGTGTTGTCTTCGGAGTTATCGGTTGGATATTCAGACGGTATGGTTTCCCTTCTGCACCCGTTGTTTTAGGAATTGTACTGGGAAGTCTGGCAGAGTTGAGCTTTCGCCAAGCGCTTATTATTGGTGGATTGGAAAGCTTTTACAAACGACCCCTGACTCTGATTATGTTGGCCTTGGCGATCGTTGCCGTAGTTTTTCCTATCATTAAAAAGCGAATACAGGACAATCGAAGGCAGAACATCGCAGGATAGGTTTGGAATTTATTTGATCGTGTCATCCTGATGACATAAACTGCATTACTTTACTACGTCCCTTCGGGACGTAGTAAACTGTCTTTTATTACCTTTTACCTACTTGAACCTTGCACTCGGGCATAAACCACTTGGGAGGTACGCCATGTCTATCCATCACCAAACTCAAAGCTCCGGAAAGGGGAAGAACCTGGGACAGGCTTCCCCTGGAATTTTCATTGCTTCTACGGGACAGCATATAGGAAAAACCACCACCTGCCTGGGTGTGTTTTCGGGAATCGCTAAGCGTACTTCAAAGGTTGGCTTCATTAAGCCCGTTGGTCAGGAATTTGTGGAAATTGGGAATGAGGCACGAGCCGATAAGGACGTCATTCTTTTCCGGGAAAAATTCCAGTTGACCGATGATTATCTGCACATGTCTCCTGTTCTTTTTCCCCGGGGATTTACCCGGGATTACATCGATGAAAAGGTGAGGGTAGAAAGCCTGAAGGACTCAATTTCTACCTCCTTTGCTGCCTTGCAGCAAAATTCCGATTTTATTCTTGCAGAAGGTACCGGACATGTGGGTGTGGGTGCGATTGCAGACCTGGATAACGCTGTTGTAGCAAAGCTTCTGAATGTTCCTATGGTGCTCATAGCATCAGGCGGTCTGGGATCAGCATTTGACTCCCTGGCTTTGAATAAATTTGCCTGCGATCGAATGGGAATTAAAATTGCAGGGGTTATTCTGAACCGGGTTCTCGATGAAAAACGGGACATGATTATTGACTACATGTCCCGTGCCCTTGCGCGTTGGGATCTTCCCCTGCTCGGTGCTGTGCCCTATAGCCAAATTTTGGCCCATTTGAGAATGGATGATTATGCCCGGCTATTTAAGGTGCCCCTGCTCACCGGGGAATCCCACCGCTATCGGTATTTTAACCACGTCAGGCTGGTAGCTACCAGCAATGAGGTATACGAACAACTCATTGAACCAAGACAGCTTACCATTACTCCTGCAAGCAGGGAGGATATTATTGAATCCACCCTGGCAAAATACCAGGAGTCGTGTAATCAATCCGCAACTCCCGATTTAAAGCCGGGAATCATGCTTACCGGCAGGTACGAGCCCAGGGCTGACCTGGTCAAGCGTCTGGCCGATGCGGACATTCCTATGATTTATGCTCCGGTGAACACCTTTGAGGCAATGCAGAAAATTACCAAACATACAGCAAAAATCCGGATTGAGGATTCAGAGAAAGTGAATGAGGCAATTCAGCTTGTGGAAAACAATACAGACATTGACGAGTTATTGAACAGGGTATCAGGTTAACCGAATGCAGAAATTTGTGTACATTGCTGCATTATCGGTAGCTGGATTCTTTGCCCTCCTGGGTTTCAGTTTATTCCTTGGGTTTACCTTTTCACCCCAGGGACTCAGCTTTACCAGTCTGTCGGATCTTGGGACTGCATCGAACTTCGGGCAGTTCATGGGCGGGTACTTTGGGCCAATTTTCAGTATAGTTACCTCGTTCTTGCTCTTCGCGACCCTGGTGAATCAAAGCACCATTAATGCCCGGGTTGCCTTTGAAAGCAGCTTTTATAAAATGCTCGACTATCATTTCCAGCATATTACTTCCCTGACAGTAAAACATGTCCGGATAACCGAATCCACCTACGAACAGGTTTCCGGTAAGCGGGCATTCATTGTTTTCAAACTCCAGTTAGAGAGGTTGCTGCTCATAGTCCGGGAAGCATCATCTTCCCTGGAACTGAACCTGACGGATGAGGAAATAATTGATTGTGCGTGTATTGCCTTTTATTACGGCCTGCTGGAGGAACATAAAGACTTTCTCCAGGAAAAACTCAATCGTTATTCCGGGAATGGCGAACTGGTTGAGTTTCTCATGAAATCAAAAAACTCCCGATTAAAGGCTGACAATGAATATGTTGGGAGGGCTAACCAGACTACCCTGAGCAGCTATTTCCGAAACATGTACCACCTCATTAAGTATGTGGACAGTCAGAAACTGCTTTCATCTAAAGAAAAAATCCGATATATAAATATTCTACGGGCACAATTGTCCGATTCTGAATTATGGTTATTGTTTTTCAACGTTATTTCCCGGTTTGGAAAAAAATGGCGGGAGAATGAATATATAACCCGGTATCAGCTCATTAAAAACTTACCTAAGGGCTTTTGTGCACCTTTTGATACATCCATCCGTTTTCCAATGGTTTACCGGGAGGATGAGTTTGATAAATCTTAAGGGATGAGGTAATTTCAAAAGTCCCTTTTGCAGGAGCTTCGGATTACACACTGTTTTGAAAAAGGAGAGAGATATGTCAGGTAAACACATTATTCTTTTTGGACCTCCGGGTGCAGGGAAAGGGACCCAGGCAGTAAAGCTGGTGGATCTCTTGCAGGTTCCCCATATTTCCACAGGAGACATGTTCAGGGAAAACATTAAAAATCAAACTGATCTGGGAAAACTTGCCCAGTCTTATACCAGTAATGGGAAACTTGTCCCCGACGAGGTTACTATTGCCATGGTTCGGGACCGTCTATCCCGGGATGATGTTAAAAAAGGGTTCCTGCTCGATGGGTTTCCCCGAAGTGTTCCCCAGGCTGAAGAACTGGAAAAAATTCTTGGGGAGCTGGGGTTGCAAATAGACCATGTGGTAAATATTTCGGTCAGGGATGAGGATATTCGAACCCGACTTGCAAAACGGGCTGAAATTGAAGGGCGGGTGGACGATGCGGATCCTGCAGTTATTCAAAATCGGTTGGATGTGTACAAATCTCAAAGCGAGCCCTGCCTTGGTTATTTCCGGCCTAAAGGGGTAGTCAGGGACATTGATGGTATAGGTACTATTGATGAGGTGTTTGACCGTATCCAAAAGGTTCTGTAAGAAACAGCAAACCGCCGATATAAGATGAGGGAATTTCAATATACAGTTTTGAAATTCCCCTAAGGAAAAAATAAAAACAGTCCCGAAAG
>SKVS01000113.1 GCA_007129335.1 Spirochaetaceae bacterium | reverse complement strand
TTTCAGCATTTCTGCACCTTCCCGGGTATGGGTCTCAATAACCTGTCGTTCACCCTGATCCAGGGGGCCCTGTTTATGCATGAGATCAGCGGGTATCCGGGCATTCCCAATATCATGCAGGGGGGCAGCCAGCCGCAGAACCTCGCAATCCACAGGCTCCATTTCGAGCAATTTCCCGAGATACGCAGCAATTACCCCAAGACGCTGGGCATGCATACCCGGTTCCTGGCTTATAACCTGAATGAAATCGCTAAACAAACCAGGCAAAGCCACCGAACTTTCCTGTTTCGTCCGCAGATAGTAGGTATCCAGGGCTATGCGAAAATGCAAATCGAACAAACGTAAGAGTTCTTTCAAATCGGAGTCTGCCACAGGATCGTTGAGCTGGCAGGTGAGCATGTACTCCCTTCCGTCTTCCACTGAATGAGCACAGTAGGAACGTTTACCCATATAACTCACCAGACTGAACTCCGAATGGTCGAACAGGTGCTGGGAATCGTGATGCAATTGGTCCATGTTTACCGGCTTACCCAATGAATGAAGCACCGTTCCCTGACCAGTATCCCCTGCCTCCCGTTCGTGAAGCGAAACACCCACAGAAGAATTTCTCTCCGCAACAAGGCTGGCAAGAAGTTCAAAGCTGCAATCCATGAACTCAGCAAGGGACTGGACATTCCTCAGCACCTCCCAGTCATAAATAATCCGAACAAGTTGTTCATTCTTTTTCTGAAGCCCTACAATTGCCTGGTACCCCCGCAAAGCAGCGGTGAGACTGGTGTGCAGCTTCTGGGCTGTTAGTTCGGTTTTCAGCCGGTAATCGTTAATGTCGTACTCAGCAATGACCTTTCCCTCGGGAGCCTGGCCTGGCTGCCCGGTCCGAAGAATAATGCGAATAGCAGTATTGCCCAGCTCTTCCCTGATAACCTTGACCAGATCGAGTCCCGAATGTTCATGTTCCATGACAACATCAAGAAATACCACAGCGATGTCGGAATTCTCGACTAGAAGTTGGCGGCACTCTTTGGAACTGTATGCATGGTACTGAACCAAGGACCTGTTTTGGAAGGTAAAGGATTTCAACACCAGGGAAGTAATGGTATGAACTGCAGGATCATCGTCTACAATAAGGATCTTCCACCCTTCATCCTGTATATTCGAAGTATCCTGCCCTTTGTCAGTTTCGTCCTGAAACAATAAATCATCATTCATAATGTAAATACTATAATTCAGACTGGTAGAAGAAGCAAAGAGATACTAAGCTAAAGGTGATGGAAACAGAAAATTTAGGCAGAAGAACATTCTTTGTATGTCCCCCCTCGGTAGTTCAGGACCAACTTATCGACGTACTGATCCAGGCAGAATTCGAGGTTGCCCTGGTAAAGTCCTACCTGGGAATCTTTCCCCTTATTCAAAAATATCCCACATCCTTGTTTTTCCTGAATACCGAACATCCCATGCCCGACAAGTCCCGGTCATGGGACTGGGTAATTGATCAAATCCACACTTCCCAGAAGGATCGGACCGTAAAAATCGGAGTCATGGGCTATAACAACAGTCCAGAACTGGCCCAGCACTACATAATGGAAAAGGGTGTTGAATGTGGTTATATTCAGCTAAAACTCGGCTTGGCACAAACGGCAAAAATCCTGTTAAAAACCCTGGAGCTCAATGAGGCCAGGGGTAGAAGAAAGTATATTCGGGTTCGGACCGGTGGGGGGAAGTCCACCATTAACATCCGTACTGCCGGAGGTTTCGCCGATGGAGAACTCCTGGATGTTTCCAGCGTAGGGGTAGCGGCGAGCATGAAGGATCCCACAATACTCCTTGCTCAGGGCGAGAAGCTGGAAGATATGCAGCTTCGGCTCTGGGGAACCCTGGTAAAGGTGTCCGGAAAAATCATGGGCACCCGAACCCAGGATAATGGAAGCCCTATTCATGTGGTAATGTTTGATCCTCCCCTGGATGGTGTTGCCAAATCCAAGATCCATAGCTTCATTCGAAAAGTGCTCCAGCACGAAACCGACTCTGTGATTCGCTGATTGTTACCTGGAATACCCAACTTTTTCTCCATAAGACAGTGATTGATGCAGGGCAAAAGCATATGGCAATCATCTCTAATCTAACAAAGTTGCGAAATCTGGTTGGCAAAAAACCTGCCGCTGAGTCCCAAATGGGTTATGTTCCCGAACCACCTGGCCATATGCTGCCCTGAATAAAGACAGTGATTGATGAGACAGGCCACATGAAGTATTGTATAGGTACAGGAGGCAGGAATCATTGGCAAAACAAGACATACTCGGACGCTGGACAATCAATGATGCGGCGAATCTCTACGGAATAAAAGACTGGGGTGCCGGATATTTTGACCTTTCGCCCAAGGGAGAAGTGGTTATACGGACAACCCCGGGGGATAAGCCCGTGGAAGTTAGCCTTATGGATATAATTTCGGGAATAAGGGAGCGGGGATTGGCTATGCCGGTGCTTCTGAGAGTGGAGAACCTCCTGGATAGTCAAATAACAAAATTAAACGAAAGCTTTCGGAAAGCCATTAAAACATTTTCCTACAAGGGCAGGTATCAGGGAGTCTTCCCAATAAAGGTGAATCAACAGGCCCAGGTTATTGAGGAAATTGCCCGGTTTGGCACCCGGTTTGACCACGGCCTGGAAGCAGGAAGCAAGGCCGAACTCATTATTGCCCTGGCCATGGTACCCTCACCCAGAAGCCTGATCGTATGCAACGGCTACAAGGATGAAGAATTTATTGACCTTGGTTTGAACTCTGTTCAGTTGGGCTATAAGTGTTTTTTCGTTGTAGGAACTCCCGCGGAAATTGACTTAATACTCCAGCGGAGCAAAATTCTGGGAATAAAACCCCTCATAGGTATTCGGCTGAAACTGTCCAGCCGTGCAGGGGGCCACTGGCAGGATTCGGGAGGCGATAATTCTATTTTCGGTCTTACTACCAATCAGATGGTGGATGCAATTGACAAGCTCAAGTCCGCTGACATGCTGCACAGCCTCCAGCTCCTTCACTACCACCTGGGCAGCCAGATTCCCAACATTCGGGATATTCGGGCAGCTGTACGGGAAACAGCCCGGTTTTATGCCGACCTGGTGCGGGAAGGAGCTCCCATGGGCTATATAGACCTGGGAGGCGGTCTTGCTGTTGACTACGACGGAAGCCAAACAAATTTTGTCCATTCCAAAAACTACACCCTGGATGAATACACCGCCGATGTCATTGAAGTACTCATGGAAATTCTTGAGGAGCACCAGGTTCCCCACCCAACTATTATTACCGAGAGCGGTCGGGCTACAGTGGCTTATTCAACCATACTCCTGTTCAATGTTCTGGATTCAAACAGCTTTGAAGCAGGTCCTATACCCGAAGCCTTACCGGAAAACAGCCATGAACTGCTGGAAAACCTCTGGTTCGTCCGTCAGAGCCTGAACCTGAAAAATGTTCAGGAATGTTACAACGACGCAATCTACTATCGGGAAGAAATTCGCGAACAGTTCAAGCACGGAAATATCAGCCTGCGACAAAGGGCCTTGTCGGATAATATTTTCATTGACATTATTCACCGCATTGCCGCATCGCTGGATAAACTCAAACGAGTTCCCCGGGAACTGGAAGGCCTCCAGGAAGTTCTCTACGATATTTACTACGGAAACTTCTCGGTGTTTCAAAGCCTCCCGGATGCATGGGCCATAGACCAGATTTTTCCCGTAATGCCCATTCACCGGAATCTTGAACAACCGACCAAACAGGCAATTTTTGCGGACATTACCTGCGACAGCGACGGCAAGCTGGACAAATTTGCGGACATTCACGATGTGCGCAAAACCCTTCCTGTCCATACCCTCAGCGACGAAGATGAGTACTACATTGGTGTATTTCTTGTTGGTGCGTATCAGGAAACCTTTGGAGACCTGCACAACCTGCTGGGAGATACCAATGTGGTAAGCATTCGCATTAATGAAAATGGAAGCTTTGATTTTGTTCGGGAAATTGAAGGAGATTCTATTTGGGATGTTCTTACCTATGTGGAA
>SKVS01000018.1 GCA_007129335.1 Spirochaetaceae bacterium | reverse complement strand
TTTCTACCAGGGGGATCATCAGAGGGAAAAGGAGCAGGCTGGAAAACAAAAAATAGTCGGTTACCCGGGGGAAAACCGACGCTACCCAGAGTCCAAGACTGAAAAAGACCGGTACGGATAAGCTTAAGCCAAGGCAAAGGAATACGAAACCCACCAGGTCTAACCGGATAAAGCCTGCAACTATACTTATTCCGGTCAGTACTCCAACTGCAGCCCCGCTCAGCAGAAAAAGGGCCACAGCCTTGGTCAACCAATAGGAGAAAAATCCTCGCCCACCGGTCATGTACACAGGAAGTATTCCCTGAATCTGATCCAGCAGTACCAGTCCCCCTGCAAAGAAGAACCCCAGAAAACTCGGATCAAAGTACACCAGGTATTGGAATCCAGTTTCCCGGTACTCCTGGGGCAGCAGATATAAAATAAAGAGAAAGAAACTGGTCATAATACCATAGACTGCGTAGATACCCGAGCGATACTGCAGTCGGACTTCCCATTTCACTAATCCCAATAACCGGAACAGGCCTTCATCCGCGTTGGTTCCAGGAAATCCTCTGATCTTCATGTTCCACCATCCAGTTTCCTGCCGGTCAGCTGAATGAACACCTTCTCTAGACTGGTTTCATTCGATTCTATATGCTGTATACGAACAATGTCCGGGAAGAGATTAATCCGCAGATCTTCATAGGACAGGGAATGCTCCTGATTCTGACCATCCTGAGAGAGTCCCCGAATTATCAGGGTTTGTTGAACATTCTGGGCCTTCAGCGCTTCCGGCCGATCCTGGGCAACAATGCGTCCATCTACCAGAAAACCAACCCTGTCGCATAGTTCATCGGCCAGTTCCATGGAATGGGTTGTCAGAAATACCGCAGTACCCTGGTCTTTCAATTCGAGTATCCAGTCCTTTACGACCCTTTGCCAAAGGGGGTCCAACCCGCTGGTGGGTTCATCGAGAAACAGGAGCTTTGGCTGATGAATAACTGCCCGAAGAAATGCCAGGCGCATTTTCATGCCCTTCGAGTAGGTTTGTACCCGGTTATCCAGGGCATTACCAATTCCCAGACGGTCCGCCCCGGCTTGAATAGATGAGATTCTCTCGGACCAGATGGTCCTGAATCCTCCGCGAAGTTCCAGGGCAAACTCCACATTTTCTCTGCCTGTGAGTTTTGAATAAAGGTTCGGGGTTTCAAAACCAATGCCCATGGTACGGAAAATATCCGCACCCAAAGATCGCAATTCCCTGCCCATGAGCAGGACTGAACCCCTGTATTCCTGCAGTATTTTGTATAACACTTTCTGGGTGGTGGATTTTCCTGCTCCGCTGGGACCAAGAAAACCATAAACCTCCCCGGGATTAACCGAGAAGGTCAAATCGTTCAATGTGGCAATCCTGGTTTTGGGATATTGATAACCGAGACCAGATACTTGAATTACCGGTTCCATGGAAAATCCCCCTTGTCATCCATCAGTCTACAATAGAATCGACGAAGGAAGAGACAAGCTGTAGCAGTTGTTGAGGAATATCGGTCCAGTACTTGGACGGTCCAGCAGTCGGGCACTCGGGCAGCCAGACCGTCCCGTTACGCCGTGCTCCTAAAACGGTAAATCAACGGTCTTCTCGACCTCATCCCGTTCCCGGCAAGGAAGCATGGTCCATTGTCCATCGGAGTCTTCTTTCGCCAGGCCGAACCGGGTTTTTCTGTCTACATCGGATCCCATAATAATCATAAAATTTTGCCCCTGCTCGTTCCGGAATAATCCGGGAGCACCCTGAACCCGGGAGCACCACCACTGGTCTTCCAATGGTACCGGTTCTGATCCGGACCAATGGATTAAATCCCTGGAATCCATGCGGGCAATCCGCTGGTTTTTCAGGCCGGCGCTGTAGTACATGGTCCATCCGGCTCCATCCTGTTCCTTGGGTACAATAGCCAGGTTTTCCACCCCGTCGGGGTATTTTTCACTGGGACCGAGTAAGGGCTTATCGGTGCTCAGGATTTCCCAGTCAACCATCTGGGGGTCCTGGGTTCGGGCCAGGCCAATGGCATTCGCCCGTTTATCCGTAGCTGGGTTTCGTACCGACACGGTAAAAAAGCAGTAAAGGCTGTCCCCGTGGACTACCAGGGTTGGGTCAATTGCCCGGTTGTAGCTATTCCAGGGCAGTTGTTTTACTTCGGCCAGAAATTCTCGAGGCTCGCTCCAGGTGCAACAATCCGGGGATTCGGAAAAAAAGAGTCCCGATGGGTGAATGGGGTAACTTTCGTAGGGGAGGATCCAGCGGCCGTGCCACTGAATAAGGTCTCCCGGGGATGCGTAACCTTTGGGGGTAATGTCCCGGTCGTCTTCAAAATGAATCCAGTCCCGGGTAATGATCCGGGCAACCGACCAATTTTCCTTTCGGTACCAGTCATCGTTGCTGAAGCGGGTGTAATAAATATGCCATTCCTTTTCCCGCTGAATGACCGCTGGGTCCCGGAGGCTGTCTGACCGGTTCAGGACGGGGTTTTGCAGGTTGGTCCAGTTCATAGTTTTGTTCCTTTTTTGTTCATCATTTTTTGATCATCTTTTTTGTGTATTTCTATTGTCATGGTTTTTTCGTGTTCCCAGGGTATTGGCCCCGTGGTCCAGGGGACTCCGTTGACGTGTAAACTTGGTTCACTGGTCTGTTGATGGATTTTCACCGTGAACCGGGTATTGTTGCGAACAAAGGATAGTTCTGCATAGGGCCAGGTGGTTGGCAGATTCGGTTCGCACACCAGTCCCTGGGGTACGAAGCTCAGGCCGAAAAACTGCTGGAAGACCGTGAGGACGATCCAGGTGCAGGTGCCGGTTCCCAGGGTGCCGGTGCTGGTTCCTTCCTGAGGGTGACCGGGCAGGTAGAAATAACTGTTTGGCTGGTAAATTGGCAGTTGCTGGGGTATGTCGGTGCGGTGGTCCGGGTGTCCGGGAATGGTTCGCATAAGTATATCCAGGGCTTCATCGGTCAGGCTGTTGGAGGCAAGCCCGTAGGCTGCGAATGCAGATCCATGGCAGTAGACCGAGGCGTTTTCGGTAGTTCCGGGAATTTTCAGGCTTATTCTTCCCACCTGATCATCCCATTGATCAAAATGGGGGTGAAAAAGCCGCGGTCCGTAGGGTGTTGACAGGGACTGGATTGCCCGCTGAAGCTCGGTCAGGTGCCCGGATCCTGTTGCCAGAAGTCCCCAGCTTTGGGTGTTTAAATAGGTCCTGTTATCATCGCCAAAGCGGTTGCCCGCATCGTCAAATCCGTAGGCGAACTTGCTGTCAATCCACAGGTGTTCTTCCAGGGCCTGGCGCAGTTCCCGGGCCCGGAGGCTGCAGGTTCCAGCCCGTTCGTGCTGGCCCAGGTTATTTGCAGCACTGGAAAACAGGTCAAGGGCAACCGCCAGGGCTTGGGTGGCCCAACCGCTTTCTCCTTTGCCCATGCGTCCCGGTCCGTTCAGGGGGTCGGTCCAATCCCCGTCGTGCATAAGAACCAGGCCATGGGATCCTCGGTCCTTGTAGGAAAAGTCCAGGGCCCAGTACACATGGTCGAACAAGGAAGCCGAAGTGCCATCGGCAAAGGGCAGGACTTTGGTCCACCAGCTCCAGTTGCCGCTGACCCGAATTGCTTGAATCCAGCAGATTGCTAACCAAATGCCTCCGTCGGTGTGGTGTTTTTTTGCCAGGGGATGGTTGGGTTGTTCACCGGTTCTGGTATTCCAGACTTTTACATACCCGTTGGGTTCCTGAATGCTGGTTACTGCTTCCAGGTAGGGCAGGGCTTGTTCGGGACAATACACGCAGTAGCCCAAAGCGTCCTGGAGTTCGTTTCGCCAGGGGGTAGTAATTCCGTTTCTCCACAGCCGGGTTTCCCACAGAATTTCTTTTTTTAACCAGGTATTGACCATAGTTTCCAACCGGGGTTCTGGGCAAGTCAGAATCAGGGGGTGGGCAAGGGAGTCGTACCACTTTTGTGTAGTATGAATGCTGGTGTTCCATTGCTCTGCTGATTTGATTTTGAGTTCCGGAGGCAAGTCTGCTGAGGTTTGTT
>SKVS01000195.1 GCA_007129335.1 Spirochaetaceae bacterium | reverse complement strand
TTCCAGGGTAGTTGAAAAAAGGGGAATTGTCGATTCGGGAATTACCATGGAACTGAGAATGGGAACCTGGGTTTCCAAATAGTCCCGAGAATCAAAAAAATTCCGGATAGCTTTTATGATATTCATGCGGTGCTTGTAGAGTTGTTGATTCATCATGATTATTGATTGTATAGAATTAGGTAAGGTATGTCAGGGAATAAAACCCTGCTGTCATTCCCCTGGTCCAAATCTGTTCACTTTTTTCTCTAATCCTACTACACTTACCCCTATGTCAAACCCAACTTTCTCCCCAGTACCTCCCCAGAGACGGGGTACCGCTTCGGTCAAGTGGGACCTCAGCCGGCACCAGGACATGCTTCCCATGTGGGTTGCAGATATGGATTTTCCCTGTGACCCGAGCATTCAGGCGGCCATGGTGGAGCGAATAGAGCACGGAATCTTTGGGTATACCTTTGCGGATGAAGAATTCTTTCAGGTATTCCGCGACTGGGCGAAAGAGACCCAGAATTGGACTATAGGGGAGGGCCACCAGCTCTATGCTCCGGGCATGATGCCCGCAATTCGGGAGCTTATTTTAGGCCTTACCGAACCGGGCCAGGGAGTGGTTGTTCAGCCGCCGGTGTATAATCCTTTTTATTCGGTTGTCACCCAAAACCATCGCAGGCTGGTTGAAAACCCTCTGGTATTGCAGAACAACAGCTATTCCATGGATTTTGATGGATTAGCCAGGGTAACCGCCGATCCTGATACTGCAATGGTACTCTTGTGCAGTCCACATAATCCGGTTGGCAGGGTATGGACGGAACAGGAACTGTGTACCCTTAGGGATATTTGCCAAGAGAACCGGGTAATCCTTGTTGTAGATGAAATCCACGGAGATCTCATTCTTCCGGGCAACTCATTCTATGCTTCTGGCCGTTTGGCTTGGGACTCGGTAATATCTATCCAGAGTCCAGGAAAAACCTTCAATATACCCAGTGTAAACTCGGCTCAGGTAGTCATTCCTAACGATGATCTGCGCAAAAAGGCCCAAATAGCTTTCGATATTGGAGGCTTTGAAATTGTTAACCCCCTTTCGGTCGCTGCTGCTAAGGCGGGCTATACCCATGGAAGGCAGTGGCTGAATCACATATTGGGGCAGGTAGCCAGAAATCTGGATTTGTTCGATGAGCTTGTTGCCCAGGCTGAAGTACCCATGAAAAGAATGGAATCCCAGGGAACCTATTTGGCCTGGGTAGATATTTCTGAAATGCAGAAAAATTTAGGACTGAATACCAGGGAAGTTCAGCAGGAATTACGCCAAAAAGCCAGGCTATGGGTTAGTCCTGGTACACAGTTCGGGCAGGATGGGGGGAATGGATTCTTGCGCTTTAACCTCGGTTGTCCTGAGGAGCATGTTCGGGAAGCGGTACGCCGCATAGTCTGCTGGTGGAACAATCGTGATTGACAAGGACCAGGGGCCCCTGGATATTGCCAACCTGGATGAACAGCTGCGGGCATTCTTTTCCGACCTTCCTGACAGGGATCTGCGGGAGCTGGGTATTTGCCTAGCCGAAGGTATAACCGTTACCGAAAGACTCATCGACAGTCCCATGAAAATTGCGGGGCTTCTATGTACCCCGGACCATGGGGAGTTCTATGCCCGGATTTCCCAAGACACCGGAAAGGCATTTCCCGTATATACCGGATCAAGGCGGAGCATAGGGGAAATAGGGGGATACATGTTTCACCGGGGATGTCTCACTGCTGCATACCGGCCGGAGCTTCCTTCATTGGAGCAATTTCATGGTGCCCAATGCACCAATGTTCGGTCCAGCAAGAATGCCCAGGATTTTTTCTGGGGCATTAACCTGGCCTCAGTACAGGAAACATCTAATGTAGGAACCCTTATCCGCACAGCCAGGGCATTTCGGGCATCGGCCATTGTGGTTGGAAAGGGTACGGGTGATCCTTTTTCCCGCAAGGCAATCCGCAGTTCAGTTGGGCATGTTTTTCATGCACCCCTTTGCACCGTTGAATCGGACAGGCAGCTCATAGAGTTTGCCCGGAAGCACGGTTTACTCCTTGGGGTTGCCCACGCAGGAGAAGGAAGCCTGGATCTGGATTCGGTTATGAGGGAACTTCCTGCTCTTCGGTCATCCTGGGCGGGGATTATTCTGTGCCTGGGTCATGAGTACAGCGGCCATTCGGAGCAGCTGTTGGAGTCGGCTGACATACACATACGTATTCCCATGGGCGAGAACATCGACAGCCTCAATGTAGGAGCCGCAGGGGCAATTTTTTGCTACGCTTTTGCATCAGGTCTGGGTTTTATTGGGTCCGATGGAGCTCCTGCCAGGTAGGTTCCTTCAAGTTCCTGGAATCCCCGTAAGGGTGGGGATGAAGGTCCTGTGCCGGGACCAGAAGGTGACCCAATGGCCTGAAACAGTGGTACCTGGAATTGAATTCCCCGCTCAGCAAAGCGGCGTTGTATCATTTCAATAACCGAATTCCTCGTTACCACATAATCGGTTTTCACAAACCAAACTCCGAAAAGAACTTTTATTCCCCCTGCCCCGATTTCTTGGAAAAGAACCAGGGGTGAAGGTTCGTTCAGACAGTGAATGTTTTCGTCATTTATGGATTGGAGAATTGTTGTAATTTCATTGAGGTCGGTTGCGTAGGGAAGGAAAAGGGTGAATTCCTGTCGGCGAATAGGAAAACGGGTAATATTGGTAACCTCTGAATTGAGTATTTTCTCACTGGGAATTCTTATGTACTGGTTATCCAGAGTCCGGACCTTTACCGAAAGGAGATCAATGGAATGAACAACTCCCAGTTTATCGCTGACCCGAATAAGGTCACCCACCATAAAAGGTTTTTCTGAGATAAGAAACAACCCGCTGACAATATTTGCCAGACTATTCTGGCTTGCAATACTGAGGGCTACCCCCACAATACCCGCAGCTCCTAACAGGGGTGTAGGATTTACCCCGAAGGTGGTTAGGGCAAGGATGATAACCGTAGTCATCCCCAGGATTCGCACCGTTTTGTCAATAAGCAGCCGAATCTGGTCGTTTGCCCGTACCAGGAGGTACCGGTTGATAAAATACACCAGCACCCGAACAGCTATGAGTCCCCCAAAGAGGACAGCAATTCCCTTGGCCAATTGTAACAGTACGTCTGTATTCAGTAATACGGAAAAATCCAGGGTAGTAATGAACTGCTGCACAGGAACTCCTTTTTTTGGTTTCAATGTTTCTGGTTTATATCCTATTCGAACCAATCTGCCGAGGGCTAGATCCCGGTAATCTCCTTGAACCGGTCGAAGGTTTTTCGCATAACGCTTTTGCTCATTTTTTCCCGGGGTGGTCTGATGAGCAGGGGTTTTATTGCATCCTTATGAGGCTTCCGCTGCACATCGATCTGGCCCGATGATTCCTCACCCTTGAAAAGTACATTTACCTGATTAGTCGTGAGTCCTTTGGCTGTATGAAAAATTTCCAGATTTTCCACGTGAATACACAACCTCTGGAATTGAAGGGTTTCGCTGCTTTGGTTTTTGATAATGAGGGGTATCATGATATGGTAGTCTGGAAATGTTTCCGGTGGCTCTTCCCGGAGCAGGGGGGTATGGAGGGCGTAGCACAATTCTCCGGAGACCGTATCGCCAAACCAGGTATTCGACAGGAGTTGGGTAGGGAATTCCTCGAAAATAGTGTGATTTTTTACCTTCTGGGCAGAAAGACTGACCCAGGCGGGTACCGCAACGAAGAAATTTGCCCACCTGCCGGGAAGCAAACTGACCCGCATGAAGGGTTTTACCACCAGGGGCCTGTCCGGCAGGGCTGGAAGTATTTCCAGTTCATCCTGCTCAATAGTAACAAATCGGCTCCAACCATCCACGCTGGGTGTTTCGGTGGGTTGCCCGTATACATTTTGAGCATTTGCATGGGAACCCTCTGTTGATCCGTTTTCCAATTCCAGGTAGTCTAGAATTGGATGGCTGTATGGGGGGAGGTAGGTTCCTCCCGGGGCTGTTTGTTCCCGGTCCTGGAGAATGAACCATTCATCG
>SKVS01000389.1 GCA_007129335.1 Spirochaetaceae bacterium | reverse complement strand
CTCATGGTTTCTATTCCTGTAGCTGCTCTATTTCTGTTTTCATCAAAATGGTTAATCTCCGGATTGACCCTGGGTTCAGTGAAGGGATAAGTAACATGCGCATAACCATCAATGACATTGCAAAGGCTTCGGGTTTTTCGAAGACATCGGTTTCCTTTGCTTTCAACGATCCTTCCAGGATTTCTGTAGAAGCAAAAGACAAGATCCTGAGGATAGCCGACGAATTGGGTTATGTTCCCGATCCGGTAGCCAGGAACCTGTCGTTGAAGCGGGTAGGAACCATAGGGTTTCTGGTTCCTCAAACCATTGGTGAGGCGATTGCAAACCCCTACATGTCCCAGATTCTTTTAGGTATTGGTCAGGCTTGTCTGACCCACGATTATTCTCTGACCCTGGTACCACCGATTCGCCATAGTATTTTCGATGGAGTAAGAAATGCAGCGGTAGATGGTTTCATTACTATGGGACTTCAGCCTGAGATGAAGGTTGTACAGCTCATAAAGCACCGACATATACCCTTTGTCACCATTGATGGACGCCCATCTGAAGAGGTTCCCAGTATAAACGTGAACGATGAAGAGGCGGCCTATAATCAAATGAAATACATTCTTGATTTTGGTCATAGGCGTATCGCTATTCTTTGTCTGGAAATTCCCATTGGTTCTGAACAGGGGGTTTTCGGCGGAGTCAGTGAATGGCGTTTGAATGGATACCGAAGAGCTCTCGGTGAGGTGGGAATGGGATTAGACGACCCGAGTATTTCCCTTCGTCACTGTACTACAACTTTTCAAGCTGGGGCCGAGGCTATAGATGATATTTTAGAAGAACGGAAACCCAGGCCCACAGCAATCGTCGCAATGTCCGATGTAATTGCAATTGGCGCATTGAAATATTTAGAAGCTAAACAGGTTCAGGTTCCCGAAGAAATGTCTATCATCGGTTTTGATGATATTCCCGAATCAACCATGGTAGTACCTAATTTGACCACTATTCATCAACCCGGATTCAAAAAGGGGAAGAAAGCCGGGGAAATTCTGTTCGGAATTCTTGCAGGGCAAAAGCCGGAGTTCAGAGTAGAGTATAATTGTCGCCTGGAAATACGGGGAAGTACCAGAGAATTACAGTAGAAAAACAGAAAAAATACAGGCTCTTGGCACTTTTCTCTGCTTGAAGTATAGTTGTTTCCCATATGAAGTTTACCGAATTATCCTTACACCCCGACCTGCAACGGGGTATTGCTGAAGCAGAGTTTACCGATTGTACACCTGTGCAAGCCCAAACCATTTCCCATGTCCTTGCAGGCAAAGATGTTACAGTTCAAAGCCAAACAGGCACGGGCAAGACTGCTGCATTCCTCATTCCCATATTCCAATTAGCCCTGGAGGCCGACAGCAGAGGTGAAAACCCAGGCGGTGCAAGGGCACTCATTATTGCACCAACACGAGAGCTGGCGGTACAGATACACGATGAAGCTCTGATGTTAGGGAAACACCTGCCCTATAAATGTGCTGCATTTTATGGTGGAGTTGGATATAAAGCCCAGGAAGACATGCTGGCCAAGGGAGTGGATATTATTATTGGCACTCCGGGACGGCTTATAGACTTTCAGCGATCAGGGAAGCTGAACTTTTCCAACATCGATTGCTTGGTCGTGGATGAAGCAGATCGGCTGTTCGATATGGGATTTTATCCCGATATTCAAACAATACTTCAGAAAATGAAGTCTAAACAACAGCGAAGGACCCTGCTGTTCAGTGCGACTATGGGAACTAGGGTAATGAATATTGCCTGGGAACGCATGAATGAGCCGGTCGAGGTTGTCATTGAACCGGAACATATTACTGTTCAGGCCATTGAGCAGACCTTGTTTCATCTTTCCCGGGATGAAAAACTTCCCGTACTCCTTGGTTTATTCAAGAAAATCAATCCTGCAAATGCAATCATATTTACGAATACCAAGCGTATGGCCGAGGAGTTATGCCAAAGGCTCATTCTCAACGGGTATTCAGCGGAATTTATTATGGGGGACCTTCCCCAGAGTAAGCGGTTGAAGGTTATTTCCAGTCTGAAAAAAGGCTCTCTAAAATTTCTCGTAGCTACGGATGTAGCTGCCCGGGGCTTGCATATTGATGATTTGGAATTGGTAGTGAATTATGATATTCCTGAGGATCCGGAGAACTACGTACACCGTATCGGGCGAACTGCCCGAGCAGGAAAGAGTGGAAGAGCGATAAGTTTTGCCGATGAGCGATTTGTTTACGGTTTACCTGCCATAGAACAGCTCATTGGTCTGAAGATTCCGGTGGGGGAGTTAAGTGCTGATCTGTTTGCTGAAGACCTTTCAGCAGGACAAAGGATAAGGCTCGAACACGGAGGTCGGGATAATCGGGGTGACCGAAGTCCCGGGGGACATCGAACACGCCCTGAAAGGGGTCCTAGACGGACAAACAAGCCTGCGTCAATTCATCCGCCCAAAGATCGGAAACACATAGGTTCCCGCAAAGAGGTACAAAACACAGGAGCTCGACGGGATACAGTACCGAAAAACCGCAAAGTCCTTACTCCCGAAGAACGTCTAGAGTATTATAAAAAGAAATACGGCGAGGATTTTGATATTAAGGGGAATGCCGGCGGACAGCCGAGTCAGAAGACCAAACCCAAAAAACATAAAAAAAATCAGAACCGTCCCAATCAAGGGAAAGGACAAGCAAAACCTGTTCAGCCCCAGGGAAACATCGGACCAGGAAAACCCGCTGAAACACCCAAGCCAGTGAAAAAGAAAGGTATAGCCGGGTTTATTGCCCGTTTATTTGGAACTGACTGAAAACTTATCCTGAGCCAGGAGCCTTTTCAGAAGTTCCTCTTGAAATTACCTCATAGAGTTTTCAAGCTCTTGACAAGGCGAAGAGAGCTGGGATAATGTCTTTATTCACATGTAGATAGGGGGTAAGCCCCCACAAGGAGTTTTTTCGCATGGCAAAGAATAGCACTGCCAAAGGTAAGATTGTTCGTCGCTTCGGAATCAATATTTTTGGAAACCCGAAGTACGACCGGCTCTTAAAAAAGAAGCCCGCTCCTCCGGGAGAACCCAAAAAGGGACGGGCTCGTCAGTCTGAGTACGGCCGGCAGCTGGCAGAAAAGCAGAAGGTAAGGTTTGCATATGGCCTTTCCGAACGCCAATTTCGGAATATTTTTGCGAAAGCAAAAACTATGAAAGGTGTTGCGGGGCATAACATGCTTATCCTTCTGGAGCGAAGGTTAGACAATGTGGTTTACAGACTTGGAATGGCAGCGAGCCGTATCCAGGCCCGCCAGTTGGTTAGCCATGGCCACATCTACCTCAACGGGAGGAGGGTGAATGTACCTTCAGCCCAGGTTCGAGCAGGGGATGTGTTAACGGTAAAGCCCCGTGAGTCTTCCAAGGAAATGGTTCGACGGTTGATCAGTGAAAATAACCATCGTCCTGTGAGCCCCTGGCTCAGCCTTTCCGCGGATGAACTGACCGCAACGGTTACCGTACTTCCAACCCGGGATATGATCCCGACAATTGCAGAAGAGCAGATGATCGTCGAGTTCTACTCGAAGTAATCTTTCATGCTCAGGTTTTTTGCAAAATTGCATTAGAGCCCTTATCTGTAAATGGAAAGTCGCAGTCCCTTGGGCTGCGGCTTTTTTTTCCTCTTTTTTCTCCTCTAAACTGCCGATACCTGAAAGAGCAGCTCTGAATGGGAAAAGGAGAAATCCGTGAGAAAAATTGCAGTAATCAGTACTGATCAGGCCCTGAATGATCGCATTAATCAGATTGCAAAAAAATTTGTGGATTTTTTTGAACCAGAATTTCTATCCACCCATGAACAATCCATTGAGTATTTAAAGTATGAACTTCCAGAGATTTGTGTCCTCCATGTGAGCGATACCCAATTAAATGCACCAAGACTCATTCAGGAAATAAAGAAAGACCAGTGGCTCCACTATGCCGGACTCATTCTGGTATTTGCCCAGAAAGACCGGAACTTGACTACGGAAATTTCCAAGAACATGAATGTCATATCCACAATGAGCAGACAGGAATTTGTTAAAGGTTTTTTCCG
>SKVS01000049.1 GCA_007129335.1 Spirochaetaceae bacterium | reverse complement strand
TTCGGGCCAGTGATGTGCTGGAGCAATGGGGAAGGCGATAGGACTTTGGGCTGGAAACAGGGTGAATCCCCCAAACACCGATCGGCTTGCACTTCCCGAACCAACCCTGCTCAGGGACGAAAGGACCAGGCAATCGGGAAGTAATCCAATTTCCTGGGGATCATAGTCCGGATTTCCAAGAAGATTAGCCGCTTGCTCTAATGTCATTTCATTCAGGGCAAATTGGCCTAGTTGCTGTTCCTGGGCATGTATGCTTTCTATCCAACCCTGGCGCAAACGGGGGTGAATAGCTGCTCCAATGCAAGCCCCGGTCAAGGCCGCAAATCCACTTGCGCTGCTTGCAAGTCCTGCTGCAGTGGGAAAGGTATTTGTGCTTGAACAGGTAAATCCTCCGGAATCACTTTTTAATTCTTCAACAAACAACCCGGGCTTTCGGTTAATATATTCGGACAGAACCCGGTGAAGGTTTGTGAAGTACCGGTCTATACCAGGTCCTTCGTGAACCTCACCTCCAATGGTTAGGGAATTATGGCCCCTTGTGTTTATGTGGGCATAGGTTTGGGATTCTATACTATTAAGGGTCACTGCCAGGCTTGTTGTTGCTGGTAAATTTGGATTGGGCCCATCGGCCTTTCCCCAGTACTTTATGAGTGCCAGACTTGGTCTTGCGCTGCAGAATGTATGTGAGTTTTCGGTGATTGTTTTTGGGTCTGTGTCACCGGAACCACCAGAATTTGGGTTCATAGGTCCCGCTCCTTTTGGTCGTTGTTCCTCATGGCAGTTAACAGGTCCCTGGCGGTTGGAATATTAAACCTTCCCTCCTGTACCAACAGAGCCTGAAGCCTGGGAATTTCATCGCCCCTGGCACCTGCACTGTAGGCCAATCTTCCCGCATGGAGCCGCATATGCCCAGACTGAATACCCTCGCCTGTTAAAGCTGAAAGGGCTGCAAAGTTTTGTGCCAGCCCCAGGGCTGCTGCTATTGCACCCAGGCGCACGGCACTGGGGTTATTCAAAAGCTTAAGGTTTGCCCGGGCTGCGGGATGAAATCCAACTCCACCCCCTACTGTGGCAAAGGCTAGGGGGAGCTCCAGTTCTCCGTTTAGCTGTTCATCTTGAATCCAGTACCGGGACAGGCTTGTGTATTGTCCGCTCCGGGCTGCCCATGCGTGAGCAGCAGCTTCAATACCCCTGGTGTCATTGGCTGTGGCAAGGGCGAGACTGGTAATTCCATTCATAATGCCTTTGTTGTGGGTAACCGCCCGGGCAGGGTCCAACCGGGCAATGTCAAAACCTCTGACTATTCTGTGGGCCAACTCAATACCGGAAAACTGCCCCCGTTTCAGGGCTGAAAAGGGGAGGCTGAACCGTGCCTTGGTAAGTCGGCCTTCTGAACCATTGCTCAGAATTCCCATGAGTACCGAACCTCCGGTTAATCGTTCTACCTCAGTTCGTAGGGCCTCTGCGCACGTGTTGATCAAATTCGCCCCCATTGCATCCTGAACATTCAGGAAAAAGTGAATGCGAATCATTCCAAGGGCTTGGTTCCAGGTGAATTGGAATCCCCTGAATCCACCACCCCGTTTTTCCATAGGCTCAAGAATTGGATCAAGCAAAACCTTTAGATTTTCAGCGTGGGTTTCCAAAGCAGAAAGAGCCAAACGAATAGCATCGGGAAGGGGTTGTTCTGGGGACTTTTGAATTTCAGCACCCGATGTTGGTAGGGAACCAGGTTTTGTTCCAGAAGGGGTGGTGAATCCCGAGGATATTTCTGGAAAATCCACATAGACCTGGCCTGTCATAACAGGTTCAATTGTTTCGGTGGTAAATCCCCCGTGCCTGGCAATGAGATTCGCCGAATATGAGGCCGCCGCTATGACCGATGGTTCTTCAACAGCCAGGGGAATGTTCAACCTTTCTTCATCGATAAGAAATCCCTGGGCAATTCCTAGGGGTACAGGCATTATTCCTACTGCATTCTCTACCATGACATCCGCCAGATCCAGCATGGATGGGTCAGCGCTGGTAGCCACCAAGTCTTGTGCGTCCCAGCTGATGGAGTCAGCATTTGTAATGATTTTTCTGCGCTGGTGAATGCCGGCCTTTCGGAAGCCTGAAGATGCAATTTCAGGTTGGTTCACAGGGGCCTCCTTTGGGTTCTTCGGTCTGTACTCTAAGTGTAATAAAAAATTTGAGGGAAGGCATCGTAAGGATAGGTTTTTGTTTGTTCTTTTTACCCAATTTGCCAATGTTGTGATATGGTTTCCCAATGAATGTATTAACTTGGCATCACATTGGCTTTATAGGCATTTTCTCTTTGTTAGGAATTCTGCGCACAGCGTATAAGCTTCGAAACAAGGTGCCCCTGCTGGGTGCCAAGGGTCAGGAACCGGTCTTTTTGCGGATTCTGCGGATGGGTCTTGGACTTGGCATGGTATGGATCATGGTGGAGTATTTTTACTTCCGTCAGGGTTTTGGTTTGGTGGAAATGCCAGCATTCCTGCGGGTAACCGGCATTCTTGTGGGTGTGCTCTGCCTCATACTCCTGAACCAGGTTCATAGGGATCTAGGAACTCACTTTTCTACAACCCTGGAAATTAAGGGCGATCCCGGGCTGGTAACCACCGGTACCTACCGATGGATGCGCCACCCCATGTACACGGTGTACTTTTTACTCATGATTTCTGGAACTCTTATTTCCGGACATGGTATGTTTGGATTTTTCTCTGTTGGAATAATTTTATCCCTCATGATACTTCGACTTGGGTACGAAGAAACCATGCTGTCTCAAACCTACGGGAAAGAGTGGCATGATTACTGCGGTCGCACCGGCCGGTTTACACCATTTCGGGCTCTTCTGTGGAACGGACAAAATCCAGAAAAATTCGAGGAATCATAAGAAATCATAGGAAATCATGAGATCAACTCAGGTTAAATACTTTCAGGGCTATTTCCTGGACAATTGCCTGGTTGTTCGTAGATTCCAGCACCAGGTCTGCAATTTCTTTAATCTCATTCTGCGCGTTAGCCACAGCCACTCCAAGTCCTGCTTGAAGAATGAGTTCCCTGTCGTTGTAACTGTCTCCTACCCCAATGGTCCGGCCTACTGGTATGCCAAGGTGTTCGCAAAGCAGTTTTAAACCTGTTCCTTTATTTATTTGGGGATGGACAAATTCCAGGTACTCGGGTTTCGAAAAGGCCATGGTAACCTTCCCCTGGTTTGCCAGGGGAAGCAACTGTTCCTGGGCACGTAACAAGGCTTCCCTGGGTCCGTTCATGAGCAGCTTTAAACTTCCTTGCTGAATAATGGGGCTCAGGTCGGTAAGAACCTCATAACCGATGTTAATGGATTTCTGGTAAGCATGGACTCGGGGATCGTCTTTTTCAACATAGAATGAATCACCTTCATACGCCTGAAGTAAAATCCCCAGGTTCCGTGCAATTTTTAAGATTTCCATACCTGGTTCACTTGGTAGTGGCAGCCGGGAAATTTCCTGTCCATTGTGGACCTGGGAAATTGCTCCTCCGTTGAATGAAATACAATATTCACCAGGGTTTTCTCCCAGCAGCTCCTTTGCTGTTCGAAGCAGGCTTACTGTCGGGCGGCCGGAACACAGAACAATTTGAACCCCCTGTGTTCTGAGTTTATGAATCCAGTGAATATTCTGGGGACTAATGGTTCGGTTGCTGTTCAGTAAGGTGTCGTCCATGTCGAATGCAATGAGCTGGTAGGGGAGGGTGTTCATACTAAGGTACTCCGGTTACAGGGGTTTATCCTGTTATCTGTTGTAGAATTTTTTCAATAACCACAGCATTCCCCAGGGATTCTTGTTCGTCAATAAGCAGGGGTTCATTTTCCAGAATTGCCCGGCCAAATTGCTCTACTTCCAGGGTGTAGTTGTCGGGAATTTCAAGGGTAATGCGTTCGGTTACCCCGTCAATTTCTTTCAGAATTTTTACAGTTCCCTTGGAGTTATAGGGCACCGGTACCCGGAGAATGCCCTTGGTACCAACAACGGTATATTCACTCCGTAAGGGGCTGTGGAACGATGCGTAGGCAGAGGCCTGTAATCCGCTGGGAAAATCCAGAATAGCAAGG
>SKVS01000179.1 GCA_007129335.1 Spirochaetaceae bacterium | reverse complement strand
GATCCTATCTACCAGCGATTCAACCTCGCCGTCTTCTCCATATATGATTTCTATGGATAATTCTGTGAGTTGATGCAATACAGCAGCATCCAGGGTATGTACTACAACCGTCTGTATTCCTAGTTTCTTCAGAAAGTGGGGGATCATGACTCCAATAGTTCCGGAAGGAGGGTGAACCAGCTCGATGGTATTTTTTTCCGAGTCGTACAGGGTAAATTCCCGGGCAGTTCCTAAATTCGGTGCCAAATGAAAACCTGTCATGGGTAGAGCATATTTCATTGGCATATAGTACGGTAAAGTCGTTTTCCCGGCAACCGTTTTTTGATACACTCATAAGCATGGATTCACGTCTTGCAACCATACATCAACGGCTCATAGAACATTATGATCCGAATGCCTCCCTGCTTCATTACCGCAACGCTTTCGAACTCCTTATTGCAGTTTCCCTGTCTGCCCAGACTACAGACAACCAGGTTAATCAGGTAACACCTCTTCTCTTTGAACGATTTCCCGACCCCCATGCAATGGCTGCGGCGGAGCAGAAGGATGTAGAGGAAATTATTCATTCAACGGGTTTTTATAAGAACAAGGCGAAAAACTGTATAGGTGCTGCAAAGATCCTGGCAGAACGTTTTTCTGCTAAGGTTCCCCATACCATGGAAGAATTGGTACAAATCCCGGGGATCGGACGGAAAAGTGCCGGGGTTATTCTCCATCATATTTACGGCCAGCCGGCCATTATCGTAGATACGCATTTTGGAAGGGTCATAAACCGGCTTGCAATGAGTTCATCTAAAAATCCAGGAATAATTGAAAAAGATGTTAGCCGTCTCATTCCTCCAGAACTCTGGAGCAGTTGGTCCATGACAGCCAACCTCCACGGCAGAGCGCTCTGCCACGCCCGCAATCCCCAGTGCAACTCTTGCTTTCTTCAGGATCTTTGTCCAAAAATTGGAGTCAAGAATGAAACCGAACCCGTCCTTTGAGCAGCACCCCCTGGACCGGTTACAAGCCTTAGCCAATGAGCACTACATCCATCTTCTGGGAGTTTCAACCCTCCCTGATCCTCTGGTAAAGAATCGTATGAACGATTTTTACGCCTCGTGGATCCATAGGGGATGGGCCGGTACCATGAATTATTTAAAAACCCACGGACCCTTGAAGTATTCTCCCGAAGCAATACTTCCCGGCTGTAAATCCGTTATTGTGGTCGGATTACCCTACTACCAGAAAGGAGATTGGGGTTCCGGCAAAACGATGGACTTAAAAAATATGGCTTCCGGAAGAATTGCCCGGTATGCATGGGGTCGGGATTATCATAAAACCTTTAGAAAAAAGCTGCTCGAGCTAGGAAAGGAGTTTTTTGGAAACCCCAGCACGACAGCACATCAAAGGGAATATCGGGTTTTTGTGGATTCTGGCCCCTTAGATGAACGTTTTTTTGCCCATGCTTCGGGTATCGGTTTTACCGGCAGACATACTCTGACCATTAATCATGAGCTGGGAAGCTGGTTTTTTCTTGGTATTATTTTGACAACCCTCGACTTACCCGCCATGAAACCAACAAACCCCTACGAATCATCGATCTCTCCTCGAGGAACCTGTCCAAAAAGCTGCACCCGCTGCATCCAGGTTTGTCCTACCGGAGCACTTCAGGGTCCCCATGCATTGGATGCATCGAAATGTATTTCCTACCTAACCATTGAACACCGGGGCGCGATTCCCCTGGAATTACGGCCTCTTATGGGTGATTGGATTTTTGGGTGTGACCTTTGTCAGGAAGTATGCCCCTTGAACTTGCGGGTGCAGGAAACGGCAATACAGGATTTTCTTGTTCTCAGGGCAGGCCCGGGTCAGGACCTGGTCGAACTCTTGGCATTGAAGACTGACCAGCAGTTTCTGAAAAGATTTGCCGGCAGTCCGGTGATGAGGGTAAAGCGGGAAGGTATTATCCGGAACGCCTGTATTGCAGCTGGGAACAAGGGAGGCAGCGAATGTATAGGTCCTCTCCTGGAAGTTATAAAAAGAGAAAACCCCCTCATTCAGGATCATGCCCGATGGGCCCTAGACCGGATACATGAGGGTATGGAAGTCCGTAATGGACTCTAGGGAATGTTCTTTGGCGTAATGGTAAATATCCTTCAGAATAGTTCTGGTTGCTTCGGGATCTACAAAATTGGCCGTACCTACCTGTATGGCCGATGCACCTGCTAAGAGGTACTGGATTGCATGATCCCCGGACATTATTCCCCCAAGACCAACTACGGGGATTTTTACCGCTCTTTTCACCCGGAAGACCGCAGCCAGCCCGACAGGCAGTATGCCGGGACCCGAGAGCCCCCCGGTGATGGTAGACAGTACGGGTTTTTTCTTTTTGGTATCAATGAGCATACCTACAAGGGTGTTAATACAACTGACAGCATCCGCTCCTCCTGCCTCACTTGCCCGGGCAATTTCGGTAATATCCGTAACATTTGGACTGAGTTTGATAATAAGGGGTTTAGCGGTTCGTTTTCTCAGTTCCTTGACAACAAATTCAACTTGTAAAGGATCGGTACCAAGAGCCATGCCGCCGCATTGGACATTGGGGCAACTGAGATTTACCTCGTAACCTCCCAGGGGAGCGTGTTCTTCCAAATATTCCAGGGTTTCACAGTAATCTTCTACCTGACTTCCGGCCAAATTTACAATAACCTGAGTTGGTAAACTTTTTAAGTAAGGGTACTTTTTCTGGACAAATCCCCGGCTTCCCAGGTTCGCTAGGCCAATGGAATTGAGCATACCCCCTGGGGCTTCTACAATACGGGGAATAGGGTTCCCCGGTCGGGGTTCAAGGGTAACCGCTTTGGTATACAATGCACCGAGATTTTCCAAGGGAATGAGCTGTTCGTACTCGCTTCCGTATCCAAAGGTTCCCGATGCCACTCCAACGGGATTTTTCATAGTAAGTGAACCAATGGTTACCCGTAAATCTGGCTGAAAATTACTGTTGCCCATGATTTTCCTCCCAAATAAGGGTATGTCCAGGAAAAATTGGTCCTTCGGTACATACCCGGGCATAGGCAAATCCCTGGGGCGGTGGAGTGTTGGTAATAACCTTTACTACACATCCCATGCATGCTCCAACCGCACAACCCATGGTTTGTTCCATGGATAACCAGGTTGGCCAGGATTGGTTTCGGGAAAAGCGGTCCAGGGCCTGCATCATGGGATTAGGACCGCAGGCGTAAACCTCGTATCCTGAGACTTTTTGGTGGTTTTCATGGGTTTCCAAATAATGTTGAAAACAGGAAACGGATGTACCGGAAAAACCTGCGGTTCCATCATCGGTGGAGATGAGGGTTTGCACTTTCTGAAAAAGATCCAGGTTTGGAATGAATGCCTTTGTCCGGGCCCCAAGAAAGAGCAGAGGATGAATGTTGTGCTTCAGAAAATCCTCAGCTAAAAAGAACATTGGTCCCATTCCTACACCACCGGCAACCAGTACGGGACGGTTATCATTTATTGGGGCGGGGAAAGAGTTGCCCAAGGGTCCAATTACGTCCAGGGCTTCGCCAGGGAGCTGGGCAGATAATATACTTGTAGCTGGCCCTCTTTTCTCATAGATAATGCTTGCTGTTCGGTCTTCCTTGTTGAAACCCGAAAAAGCAAAGGGTCTACGCAATAAAGGGGAAATTTGATCTGCTATTCTCAGGGTCAAAAACTGACCTGGCAGAGGTACAGAATGAGATGGCCAGGTAAATTCAAGCTCAAAATAGTTCTGAGCTATGCTGGTGTTTCGGATAATGGTTGGTTTAAAATGATCCATGGAAAAAATCCTATGCTAAATCAGGTATTTTGGGAAGCTTTCCATACCGGTAATTTTTTTTCATATCCTATAATCCATTGAAAATGGGTGAACCACAAGCCTGGTTCGGTACCGAGAAGGTGGGTTGACCAGAGTTGAACAAAGGGTTTGGTAAGCTGAACTTGGGAATCCTGCCAAAAAGTCTTAACAGTTTCTTGCCTGGGATGTTTTTTTTGAAAACCAAGTACCAGTGGGCTGGTATTTTCACCAAAAACCGTCCAACTTTCCCTCAGAGCATCCCAGGGATAACCCTTACG
>SKVS01000407.1 GCA_007129335.1 Spirochaetaceae bacterium | reverse complement strand
GGTCCCAAACCCCGGATAATTTTATAGTGAGTTCGACCCGGAGTATTTTCTAAAGAAAAAATGACCCGATTGGACTCCACATTCACGTTGGTAATGGTAGCAAGGGTATAGTAAAAGGACCCTGGTCCAAAGTATGAGTACAGACTCAGTTCCCTCGGATAATACCGGTTCGGGGTTATGTAGGGGTAAATATCCTCAGGACCAATGTGACGGTGAAATGCAGAAACCGCCCCTGCGGTTAGTTCTACCCGTTCAGGGATAAAACCCAGTCCATCGGCTAATGAGAGCACCGAAAGTACCAAATGCCGACCAAGGTTAGCAAGACGATCGTCACCATGTACCGCACCTGCCGATTGAAGCATGAGTCCCATGAGAATGGATTGCCTGCTATCCACCATTCCCGGTTCAACCTGATAAAAATATCCCTCGTCTGCCCGGGTTATACCCGGGAGTACCCATTTTTCCACAAGCGGAAAAAAGCTTTCCTGCATAGCCGCAATTGCAGGAAGGGGAACCGGATGAACATAAAGGTTTACCAACAGCCCCCTGGCCTGGGCCTGGGTCAGGAGAAGAGGGTCGATCCTTTGGGTGAATTGAACCAGGTTGTCTACCATTTGCTGTGTACCGTGGTTTGCAACCAGGGAAAACAGGTTGTCCAGGGTAAAGACCTGTGCGCTTTGTTGGGCTATAAAGTTGCTGAGGTTTGTCAGCTCTGGGCGGATGGTTGGTTCAATAGTGGTAGTAATTTGCCGTAACCCACCCAGAAAAGGAGCCGAACGGTAGGTAAGAAGGGGGCGATGCATGTCCGCGGCAAGGCGCATTTCCGTAAAGATTCTGGCGTATTCATTCCGTTGCCAGGCCTCAGCGAGCATACCGATGAGTATTGACTCGGAGAAGCCGCTGTTTCCGTTCCTGTGGCTCCATACCCGGGCGGCTGTGTCAAACCGGCTTCCCCGCCAACCAAGGTAGGCTGTATCCACAAACCTCTGAATACCCTCACGGTATTCGGGTAAATCCACCGATGTAACCAGATTCTGGAACCAGAGGTCGAAAATATCTTCTTCCCCGGTCCTCCTCTGGGTAAAGCGAATTTCCTGAATTGGCCCTTCAGTACTGAGGATTAATCTTCGTTCTTCAGGCTGTACAAGAGAACGGGGGGGTAGAGAAAGGATATACCGGTTACCCCGGAAGGTCAGATCCATTCCGGGAAAACCCTCGGTCAGGGAATAAGTTCCCCCGCTTGCCACGTCGAAGGGTAGGGAAATTGCCCGGTAGACACCGAAAGACTCGGGAATTCGGGGGCTAATGATGAATTGTTCCAGTTCCTGTTCATGGGTAATGGTCAGTTCTACCCCTCCCTGGAACTGGAGAACAAAGCCCGTATCGGTTTTCCCGTAGCCCAACAAATCGATATCTTCGTAAACCCCCTGCTGCCTGCTCAGGGATAAGCTTCTTTCCTGATCAAATACAAACCTCATCCCTTGAAATTCAACCGAAAGGGTACTGATTGAATCCTGTTGCTGGGAATCGGAAAGGGTGAACATGCCACTCAGGGAAATTGGGCCCAAACTATCGGAAAAAAGACTTCCCCCGGAAAACTGAAGGAAGATTAGTCCCACGAGTATGATTCCATAGAGAAAGGGCAAACCAAGATAAACCAATCCACTGCGTCTGTTCATAGAACCGAAGCATACCAACAGGGCCCAAGATTTGCAATAACACTGCCTTCTCGAGAGAATATCCCAGGGTAAACGAACCATAGAGGGCTCAGTTTCAGGGTCATCTCCAACCTAATGGGCAATTTCCTCAGGATTGCCTGCCATATGCCTTTGCCCTTGAGAATACCCATCTTGACATACTCTTTCGGTGGTATACTATGTCACCTTGTGAAAACTACCATACAATCATTGTTCAAATACCTTGTGCTTACCTTCAGTCTTACGGCAATCCTGCTGGCAGGCTGTCAAACCATGCATACCCCCGAGGAAATCCCGGAACCTGAACCCAGGGTCGAGGTCGGTGATCCTGAGGGACCTGAAGATCCAGCGATTCCTGAAGCTCCCGATCCCCAGGAGATCCTGATTACACTCGGTGAAAACCTGGAAGAACTGCTCCAGCAGGGAGACCTCGGGGCAGCCCTTGATCTCTATCCGGATTACGCCCAGGCACTCCGCATGACCGGCACAGATGAGTACGAACTCGGCCTGCTCCTGGCAAATCTGCTTATTGCCTCGAACCAACTGGAGCAGGCCCGGGAAATTCTTGTTGAGCTGAACCAGTCCAGCCCTGATGACACCGAGGTACTGTTTTCCCTGGGTATTGTAGCGGGTCTCATGAATGATATACCCGAGGTTCACCGGATATACCAACGAATGCTCACCATCGATCCTGATGACCCCAGGGCTCTTGGGGGTTTAGGAACCCTGGAATTACAGGCAGGAAGAAGGGATCAGGCATTGAACCTTTTCAACCGAGCCATACTCGCCGATCCCGAAAGCCTTCAGGCTCTGGTGGGCAGGGCAAGCATTCAGGCAAACCGGGGAAATGTACAGGAGGCCATAGCTGATCTTACCAAGGTCCTGGAAAGCGAACCGAGAATCGATTCTGTTTGGGCTCAGCGGGGACTGCTGCGGGCAGCAGACGGGGATAATGCCGGAGGGCTGTCCGATCTCAGTCGGGCGGTAGAAATCCAACCAAACAGCCCATGGAACTTTATAGACCGAGGCCGCCTTCTTTTTAGAACCGGCCAGTTTGCCCCGGCCATCGATGACTTCAGCAGGGCCCTGGAGCTGGATTCTTCCAACTTTCTGGTGCGGATATACAGGGCACAAGCTTACGATGGGGCCGGAATGTTTACAGAAGCAGCCCGGGATTATTCGGTTGCCCTGGAAATGCGACCGGATTACTATCCGGCCTATACCCTTGCTGCAATGACCTTCTTCCGAACCGGGGACTATTCCCGGGCAAAGCAGTTTTTTTTAGAAGCCGCACGAGGCCGGGAAGGCAGGGATGAATACTACCTCATGGCAGCCCTTGCAGGGTATTACGGCGGAAATCACCAGCAGACAACCAGAGAACTTCAGCAATGGTCAAGCCGGTTCAGTCGGGATTCCCTGTGGTGGGGGATTGCCCGGTACTTTATGACTCCGGGAAATGACGGCGGGATACTCAACCAACTCCAGCGGCATCCTTCTGCTTTCGAGCGAGCCCAAGGCCAAGTCTTTCTTGGGGCTTTTTTCCTTCTCGAGGGAAAACGATCCACGGCCCTTGCATTGCTTACCGAAATGGGCGAAGATACTCTTCGAGGACTTCCAGAAGGAGCCCTTGCCGATTGGTTAACCAATGAATTCAAATGATACCAAGTTAGACCAACTTATAGAGGTCCTGAATCCTCAGGACCCGATTATCATTCAAGCCCACGACTTTCCAGACCACGACGCGGTGGCCTCAGGTTATGCCCTGCTCCATCTCCTTCAAACCCATAAGATCCAGGCCCACCTGTGTTATTCCGGAAACATTCAGAGCGCAAGTCTTGAGGAAGCAATTCGTAAACTGGAAATTCCCCTAATCGACAGCGCTGACCTGGTTATTAGCCCAAATACCCAAATAATTCTGGTCGACGGCTTCATTGGAAACAAAAATGTTACAGACCTTGCGGGCACGGTAATCGGACTGATCGACCATCATACCCCTCCAGACAAACCAACCTGTCCCTTTGCGGATATCCGGGAAGGTTATGGTTCCTGTTCAACCATTCTCTATGAGTATTTTGTCGATTCGTGCATTCCTATTCCCCGAAATGTGGCCACGGCTCTTCTCATGGGACTGACTATGGATACCGCATTCATGACCAGAGGGGTAACCAGGCACGATATGAATGCCTTTTCCACCCTGTTCTTCCAGGGTGACTGGGAGCTGGGAAGCAGAACCCTGCGCAACAGCCTGAGCCTTATTGATCTTGGGGTGTTTCGGGAGGCAATTAACTCATGCGAGGTTGCTGGGGACTTTGCCTTTGTACCCCTGCAAAAGGAGTGCAGCCCCGAGGTGAGCGCTTTGACCGCAGATTTTTTCCTGGATCTCCGGGAGATACATTTTGTGGTAATTC